>DAHUXO010000012.1 GCA_027307095.1 Betaproteobacteria bacterium
GGCGTCGCCGGTGAAGGCCATGCTCTCGTCGTCCAGCACGAACGACATGCAACCGTTGGTGTGGCCGGGCGTCGCGAGCGCCGTGACATGGCGCGCGCCAAAGCGGACCCGGTCGCCGTCGGCGAGCCGGATATCCGCGCCTTGGGCACCGCTCGCGGCCGAGATGGCGATCTTTCCTCCGAGCCGCTTGCGCAGCAGCCAGGCCCCGGTCACGTGATCGGCGTGGGCATGGGTGTCGACGGTCGCGACGAGGCGCAGGTCCAGCTCGCGGATCAGCGCCGCGTCGCGCGCCGCCTGTTCGAACACGGGATCGATCAGGATCGCCTCGCCCGTCGCGCGATCGCCCAGCAGATAGCTGTAAGTGGAGGATTGGGGATCGAAGAGCTGTCGGAAGAGCGGCATGCCGGCGAGGATAAACCATCGCCCGACCAGGGTCCGTTCGAACTCGCGAATGGGGTGCGAACAGGCCCTAATTCCCGCGATCGCGGTCGCGCCCCGGCCCCCGTTCCTGACCGGGCCCCGGGCCGCGCTCGCGATTCTGATCAGGCGCTCGTCCACGCGGCGGTGCCGCCTCGGGACCGGGACGTCCGCGCTGCGCCTCGTAGCGCTGGCGAACGACCGGGTCGCGCGGCTGGTAGCGGTAGTTGCGCGATTCCAGGGTGCGTTGTTGAGGCGCCTGCGGATACCGGTTGCCGGAATACTGGCGCTGGTACATCGGCAACGGGGCCCGCGCGGGCACCGCACGGCGATCTCGGCGGTCCCAATCGCGATGGTTCTGCTCCCATGCTTGGCCCCAATGGTCGCCCCAGCGCGGCGGAGCGCCGAGCGCCCACCCACGAAAATACGCAGGAGGCCGGCGGTAGTAGCGCACCGGGACGCGCAGGATGACCAGCGGGACGTAGTCCGGGCTCACGAGCTCCCACGGACCGTTGTACCAGGAGCTTGCGTACCAGTTGTCGTACTGGTACACCCAGTACATGCCGTCGTAGAAGAAATAGTTCGCACCCAGGCTCGGGGCGTAGTAGACCGGGTAGCCGGGCACCGGCACCAGTCGCGGATACACCGGCACGTTGAACCCGATGCTGACCCCGGGAACGGCGATATTGACGCTCACCTGGGCAAGCGCCGACGTGATCGAGCACAGCAGCATCGACAACGCGATCAGTGCGGTACGCATCCTGTGTTCTCCCATTGGACTGCCGCTTCGACATCGACTGCCTCACCGCCAATAGTAAATGCAATCGCGCGACTGCGGGTACCGGACTGGCGCCTGCTCGCGCGTAGGAACTCGCCTACGGCCGCCGCCAGGGAGAAGACTTGACGGCGACGGTGGACGTCGTCGTCGTCGGTGCGGGCGCGGCCGGCATGATGTGCGCAGCGCAGGCCGGACAGCGCGGTCGCCGGGTGCTGCTGATCGAGCATTACCACGTCGTCGGCGAGAAGATCCGAATCTCCGGCGGCGGCCGCTGCAACTTCACGAACGTCAACGCAGGGCCGGCGAACTACCTGTCGCAAAACCCCGATTTCTGCCGCTCGGCGCTCGCGCGCTACACGCCCGCGCAGTTCCTGCGCCTCGTCGAGAGCTACGGCATCGCCTGGCACGAGAAGACGCTCGGCCAGCTCTTCTGCGACCGGTCCTCGCTCGACATCATCGCGATGCTCGAGGCGGAGTGCGAGCGCGGCCACGTGCAATGGCGCATGCCCTGCGCGGTGGAAGGCATTGCGCGCGAAGGGGACCGCTTCGCGCTGGCGACCACCCAGGGCGGCGTGCGTTGCGCGTCGCTGGTGATCGCGACCGGCGGCCTCACGGTGCCGAAGATCGGTGCCACGCCGTTCGGGTACCGGATCGCCGAGCAGTTCGGGTTGGCGATCGTGCCGACCCGGCCGGCGCTGGTGCCGCTCGCATTCGCCCCCGACGCGCTGGCGCGCTACGGAGACCTTTCCGGCATCTCGGTCGATGCCGAGGTGGCCTGCGGCGCAGGGCGTTTCCGCGAACACCTGTTGTTCACGCACCGCGGCCTTTCGGGTCCCGCGATCCTCCAGGCATCGTCCTACTGGAACGGCCGCGAGCCGCTGGCGATCGACCTGCTGCCGGGGCTCGATGCCGCCGCGTGGCTGCGCGCGCACGCACGATCGGCAGCGCGGCTCGACAACCTGCTTGGCGAGCGGCTGCCCAGGCGCCTGGCGCAGCAGTGGTGCGCCGCCCACGGCGTCGCGGTGCCGATCAGCGAGCTCGGTGACGAACGCCTGCGGACCATCGGTGCGCAGTTGAACCATTGGGAGGTGCTGCCGTCGGGCACGCTCGGCTACAACAAGGCCGAAGTCACCCTGGGCGGCGTCGACACGCGCGACCTGTCGTCGAGGACCATGGCCGCGACGCGCGTCCCCGGCCTTTATTTCATCGGCGAGGTCGTCGACGTCACCGGGTGGCTGGGCGGCTACAACTTCCAGTGGGCGTGGTCCTCCGGGCACGCGGCGGGACAGGTTGCCTGAGCCATTGCCCTTCGACACACGGCGGGCTACTCTGGACGAATGCGGGCAGAGGGAATTGCCCGTAACCAAACCGAAGCTCACATGAACGACGAAAAGATACAGGTACGCGTCACGAGCAGCGGCCAGACGCTCGACGTCGTGGTCCTGAACAAGCGGCTGGACGTCATCACGGTAGTGCTCGGGGAAGGCGTCCACAACGTTCGATGCGATCTGACGCTCACGCGCAACGGTTCGGCCTACGTCGGCAACGTCGGTGGGCGCGAAATCGTCTACGAGCGCAGTCGCGAGGACGTGAAGGCCGACCTCGCGCGCGCCGCCGGTTTCCGCGACTTCAGGCGCTGAGGGCCAGCTCCGCCACGCGCGCGATCGCGTCGCGTGAACTGTCGACATGCTCGACGCCGTCCACACGGGCGGCGCCTTCCAGCCCGATGACCGTCTTGCCGAACTGGCGGCCGAGCGCGACCTCGGACAGCGTCCCGAAGCTGTCGCCGATGGCGATGAGGCAGAACGCCGCGCGCGCGATCAGTGCATTGCGCGCTTCGCCGATGCCGGTCGCGATGACGACGCCGACGTGGGGATTGGCCTGCGACGCATCGGAGTCGGGCAGGAGCCCGATCGACATTCCGCCGCCGCGCGTCACGCCTTGGCATACCGCCTGCATCACCCCCTGGCGCCCGCCGCAGACGACGACGAAGCTGGCGCGCGCGAGACCTTCTCCGATCTCGTAGGACTTCGCGATCTGCGCAGGCGTCGCGTCGCGCGGGCCGATCACGCCGACGGGCACGCGCAACGGATGGCGGCTCTCGCGCTGCAGCCAGGTCACTGCCGCGATGGCGTCGACGGATTCGACGACGCTGGCTGCGGGTTGCATGCCGCCGGCGGAGGCGGTGTCCGGAGCAGCGCCGGAGGAGATGTCCGAGCCGCCGCCGAATTCCCCCGCGGCGCGCCAGCTGCGCGTCGCAGCATCGAAGCGTCGCCCCGCGGCGTCGAACAGCGCGCCGCGGGCGCGATCGAGCCTAAAGGTAGCGCTCATGCCGGGCCCCCACCCATTCGCCGGCGGTGATGAACGCCGAGCACGCCGCGGTGATCAGCAGCGCGAGCGCAGCCGCTGCCGCGAAGTCCGATCCCGTCTCCGAGATCAGGCTGTAGAGGCGCAGCGGCAGGATCGGCAATTGCGTCCCGACCAGCGCCAGCGCGGTGCCGTAGGCGCCGAACACGACGGCCGCGACCAGGCAGAACGATGCGACCAGCGGCGCCGCGATCTGCGGCAGAAGCACCTGGCGAAATGCCTGCGCGGGCGTCGCGCCCAGCGACTCCGCCGCAGCGAGCAACGCGCGGTCGAAATTCACCAGCACGGGGAGGATGCCGATCACCACGCGCGGGATCAGGTAGTAGGACGACGCGAACGCGAGTCCCATCGGCGAGAACAGCACGCCACCCATCGTCGCCGGGTCCACGCCGACCTGCGCCAGCAACTGCGTGACGAAGCCCGCACGGCCATAGCCGAGGATGAAGCCGTAGGCGACGATCAGGCCGGAGAAGGTGAGAGGCAGCGCGATGACGAACGACAGCGCCGTGCGCCAGCGCTGCGACAGTCGCGACAGGTGCAGCGCCACACCCATGCCGACGATCGTCGACAGCGTGGACGCGACCAGCGTCAGTGTCGTGCTGCCGGCCAGCGCCCGCCAGAAGCCGGGCGTGGTGAACACCCGGACGAACGCCTGCACCCCTTCGCGGAACGCATCGACGGTGACGGCGAGCACCGGCAGCGCGAAAAAGAGCGCGAGCAGCACCGCCCCCGGTGCGGCGAGGGCGATGTTGGCACGCGCGCGCAGCGCCATCGGTCACGTTCTCGGCAGCGCGCCGCCCGGCCCGACGCCGGGCGCATGCGCGCCGCGCGGCTCGACGTCGGGTGCCGGCCCGCCCAATCGCGGCGACCGGCAAGCGCGAATCGCCGATCGGCTCATCGGGTTCCCGAGGCCGCGGCCCATTCGCGGTCGATCTCGGCTTTCTTCGCCGCTGCGGCCTTGACGTCGAGCGGATGCACCTGCGGCGCGGCGGGGAGCTTGTCGGCGACGTTGTCGGGCAGCTTCACGCCGGGCACCGACGGTCGCACGAAACCCTGCGCGAAGATGCCCTGGCCCATGTCGGTCATGATGAAGTTGAGCCACAGCTTGCCGGCTTCGGGATGGGGCGCGTTCTTCACCAGGCTGATGCCGTAGGGGGCTGCTGCGGAGGCTTCCTTGGGAATGACGACCGCGACCGCGTCGCCGAGGCCATCGGTGTACTTGGCCTTCAGCCCGTCGTTCTCGTAGGAGATCCAGATCGGGATCTCGCCCTTGACGAACTGCGCATACGGCGTCGTCCCGAGCACGCGCAGCACGTTCCCCGACTTGTGCAGCTTGGCGAAGTACTCCATGCCCGGCTTGACGTCGTTCATGTCGCCGCCCGCGCCGAAGTTGGCGGCGAAGGCGACGACCTGCCCGACGCCGGTCGAGCGCGGGTCGAGGTAGACGATCGTGTTCTTGTATTCGGGCTTCAGCAGGTCGGCCCACGACTGCGGGACGTTCTTGACCAGCTTGGTGTTGACGATGAACGCCACCGTCAGGGTGTGGATGGTGAACCACTTGCCCTCGGGGTCGCGGAACACCGGCGTCAGCTTGTCGAAGTTCACCGGCTTGAACGGCGCGACGACGTCCTTCGCGATCGCGTCGATGCCCGACGCCGCGAAGTAGTACGCAGTGTCGGCCTGCGGGCGGTTGCGCGCCTTGTCGAGTGCGACGACGGTGGCGCCGGAGCCCAGGTCGTTGTAGACGAGCTCGACTTCGGGATAGCGCTTCTTGAACGCGGCGAATTCGGCCGCCCAGTTGGCCCAGGTCGGCCCGGTGTCGAAGCTGACCGCCAGCCCTTCCTTGCGGGCGGCATCGTAGAGTTGCTTCTCGCCGGCATAGAGTTCCGGGGAATCCAGGACCGTCTGGGATCGTGCGACAGCGGACAGCAGGGTCAGGGCGATGGCGGCAGCAGACAGCGCGATTCGGCGATGCAGTGGTTTCATGACTTCCTCCCTCAGTTACTGCGCAGGAACTGAATGGCGTCCCGGGGGACGCGCACGTTGGCGACGCGATCGCGCGCCGCGGTTTCGATTTCGAGTCGGCCGGTGCCCGCGGCGACCTCGATCCGCCGGCTCGAGCCGAAGAAGCGGTCGCGGAGCACCTGCGCCGCCACGATGTTCTCGCCCGCGGCATCGGCCGCGATTTCGATCCGCTCGGGACGCACCAGCAGCCGGATCGCGTTGCCTCGCGCCATGCCGTGCGGGCGGGTGGCAAGGTGCCCGATCGGGGTGTCGACCGTCTCGCCGTCGAGCACGGTGCCATCGAGCAGGTTGGCGCGTCCCACGAAACCCGCGACGAACGCGTTCTTGGGCCGGTCGTAGATCTCCTGCGGCGGCGCGACCTGGGCGAGGCGCCCGTCGCGCAGCACGACGATGCGGTCGGCGAGCGACAGCGCTTCGTCCTGGTCGTGGGTGATCAGCATCGTCGCGATGTTCTGTCCGCGCTGGATGCGCCGTATCTCGTCGCGCATCACCACGCGCGTCGCGGCGTCGAGCGCGGACAGCGGCTCGTCGAGCAGCATCGCGCGGGGCTTGAACACCAGCGCGCGCGCCAAAGCGACGCGCTGCTGCTGCCCACCCGAAAGTTGCGCCGGCAGCCGGTCGTGCAGCCCGGTGAGGCCGACCATCTTCAGCATCTCCTCCGCGCGCTGGCGTCGTTCCGCCGGCGCGACGTTGCGCACGCGCAGCGGATACGCGACGTTCTCCCACACGCGCATGTGCGGGAACAGCGCGTATGCCTGGAACACGACGCCGCATTCGCGTGCCCTTGGCGGCAACGCGCTGACATCGTCGCTGCCCAGGCGGATCGAGCCCGCATCCGGCTTCAGGAAGCCGGCGATCAGGCGCAGCAGCGTCGTCTTGCCGCAGCCGCTCGGACCGATGCACACGATCAGCTCGCCCGGCATGATGTCGAGCGTGATGTCGAACACCCCGGCAGTCGAGCCGGGATAGTGGAACGTGACGCCGGACAGCGAAACCGCGGGCGCGGCCTGCGCTTCGGGCGCCGAGATCATGCGACCCTCGCTTCGCGCGCCGCGTTCATGCCACATTCACCTTCATCCGCGTTGCGCCGCCGGCGACCAGGCTGCCGGACACGGCGGCGAGGAACGCGAGCGACAGCAGGATCACCGTCGCGGCGCAGGCGAAGCCGGTCGCGCCGTAGAACGCCTGCAGCAGCACCACCGGATACGTCCGGTTGAGGAAGCCCGCGACCAGGTTCGAGAACTGGAACTCGCCGATCGACAGCGCGGCCACGATGATCAGGCCGGCGAGGATCGAATGCCGCAGCGCGGGCACGACGATGTGCATGAAGCGCTGCAGGCCGTTGCTGCCCAGCGATTCGGCGGCATCCTCCAGCGTGCGCAGGCCCAGCCGCTGCATGTCGGAGACGACAGTCTGCAAGAAGTAGGGCAGGCCGAGGACGATGTGACCGGCCGCCAGCAGCCAGATGCTGCCGAGCCACGGCAGCGTGTCCGACGAGAACACGAGGATGAAGCCGAACGCCAGCACCAGAGGCGGCAGCGCGACCGGCAACTGGTAGAGCACGCGCGCGAACGCGCGCACGCGCCGGCTTTGCGCGCGGAACACCGCGTAGCCCAGCGGCAGGCCGATCGCGACACTGGCGGCGCAGGTGATGGTGGCCACCGACAGGCTGGCCACGAACGCGCGGCGGAAGCTGGGGTCGGTCGCGACTTCAACGTACCAGCGCCCGGTGACGCCGGTCGGGAGCAGCGTGTTGAGCCACAGCTCGCCGAACGAACCCATGATCAACAGCGCGATCGGGATCGCCAGGTAGACGAGATAGACGCCGGTGATCCAGGACAGGAACATCGCGCAGGCACCCCCTCTTGAAATGCTGCCGCGGGCCGGTCTTGGTGAGGCGATGCCGGTCAGCGGGGGATCATACCTCCGCGCTCCTCGCAAACCGTGATCTTGGTCAAGGCATTGGCGCGCCGCAGCTCAGTAATTCTTGTGCGGGACGATCAGGTGATAGAGGAAGACCAGCAGCACGGCGCCGACCAGCGCACCCAACGCGCCGGCCGACTCTCCCGCGTGGTCGATCCCGAACCCTCTGCCCACGTACGTCGAAGCGACAGCGCCGACGATGCCGACCAGGATGCTGGCGATGAAGGCGCCAACCGTGCGCCCGGCGGTCATGAATTTGGCGACCAGGCCGACCGCGAAGCCGATCAGGATCGTGCGGACGAGAGGGTCCATGGGTGCGGGGGAACGAGCCGAAAGAAAAGGAGTATGGTGCCGCATTTGCGCAGCCGATGCGAGCATCCCGCAAGCTGCCGCCGACCTGCACATGTTCGAATCCGTCCACAAACGCGCCGCGGCGATCGCCCGCGATGGGCTCGAGGTCCGGCGCCTCGTC
>DAHUXO010000035.1 GCA_027307095.1 Betaproteobacteria bacterium
GCGCATCGCGCAGAAGCTGCTCGACGCGATCGCGCAGCCGTTCCGCATCGAGGACCACGACATCTACGTGACGTCGTCGATCGGCATCTCGGTGTTCCCCGACGATTCGGACGATCCCGAAGAGCTGATGAAGCACGCCGACGTCGCGATGTACCGATCGAAGGAGCTGGGGCGCAACACCTACCAGTTCCTCGATACCGATCTCGCCGCCCATCGTTCCCGCCAGCACACGCTGGAGACGGCGCTGCGCGGCGCGCTCAAGGACGACGTGCTGAAGCTCCATTACCAGCCGGTCGTGCGCATCGCCGATCGCGCCATCGTCGGGGCGGAGGCGCTGCTGCGCTGGAACGATCCGGAGCACGGCAACGTCGCGCCGCAGATATTCATTCCCCTGGCCGAGGAATCGGGATTGATCCACGCGCTGGGCGACTGGGTGCTGAAGACCGCGGCCGCGCAATGCGCAGCATGGCGCAAGGCCGGCATGCCGCTCACGATCTCGGTCAACCTGTCGGCGAAGCAGTTCTACCGGGAGGACCTCTGGCAGCGGATATCCGCGATCGTGCGCGGCGAAGGCTGCGAGCCGTCGTGGCTCGAGCTCGAGGTCACCGAGACCAGCCTGATGCACGACCTGGACGCGATGCGCAAGGTGCTGCACGCCCTGCGCGGCGAAGGATTCACCGTCGCGATCGACGATTTCGGCACCGGCTACTCGTCACTGACGCACCTGAAGCACTTCCCGATCGACACGCTGAAGATCGACATCTCGTTCATCGCCGACCTCGAGACCGATCCGCAGGACGCGGCGATCACCGAGGCGATCATCGGGCTCGCCCGCGGCCTCGGCCTCAAGGTGGTGGCCGAGGGCGTCGGCACCCGCGCCCAGCTCGAGTTCCTCGACGTGCGCGGCTGCCACTGCTTCCAGGGCTACTGGGTCAGCCAGCCGCTCTCGGCGGAGGCGTTCACCGAGTTCCTCAACAAGCGCCCCCGCTAATCGAGGGTGCGCAGCCAGGCCTCGAGCGGCTGGGCGGCACGCTCCCAGCCCGGTTCGAGCATCAACAGGTGCGCGAGGCCCGGCACGATGGTGGCGTCGACACCGTGGTGCCTCGCGGTGGCGCGCACGTCGTCCGCCGTGCAGATCAGGTCCCCCTCGGCACCCAGCACGAAGACCGGGCGGTGGTCGCGCGTCGGCAGCGCCCAGTGCAGGCGCAGCGACAGGTCGAACAGCGCGCGTGGAGACTCGCCGTTCAGGTGTCGCGCGGCCTCGGCAAGAACGCCGGCCGGGACGTTGGCGCTGAAATAGAACGGCCGCAGCGCCTCCAGCACCTCCTCGGACATCCGAGACGGATCCATGCCGCTCATGTGCATCAGGTAATGCGGATGCTCGCGCGCGAGGCGCGTCGCGACCGACAGCAGGCCTGCCGGCGGCACGGGCGCGAGCAGCGCGGCGCCGCGCACCGGGCGCTTGGCGACGATGCGCTCGACGATCGCCGCTCCCATCGAGTGCCCGATGAACACCGGTGGCGTCGCCAGCGTCCCGGCGACGTACTCGACGTCGGCTTCGTAATCGTCGAGCCCGGCGATGAACATCGAGTCGCCGCCTCCGCTCGCGCCATGGCCGCGCAGGCTGAGCGCATACGCGGGGTAGCCGCGCGCGGCGAACCACGGCAGGAAGTTGGGTTCCCACACCCACGCGTCGCAGTAGCCGCCATGGACGAACACGAGCGGCGGCTTGCGCGAGCTGCCGGCGGGGAGGCGCTTGCGGATCTCGAGGTGGGTTTCGAGGGGGAGCACGGTAAAATGTTGTGTTGCCACCCAGTTGAAAGAGCGCGAATTGTGCCAGACGCGGTGAGCGGCCCTCCGACCTACGACGCGACGTGCCGCCGTTGCCCGCGCCTCGCGGGCTTTCTCGACGAGGTCCGGGCTGCGCACCCGGCCTACCATTGCGCCCCGGTTCCCCCGTTCGGCGATCCAGCGGCGCGCCTCGTCATCGTGGGGCTGGCGCCGGGCATGCACGGGGCAAACGCCACCGGGCGGCCGTTCACCGGGGATTACGCGGGAATACTTCTGTACGAGACCCTCCACGCCTACGGTTACGCATCGTCCGCCCGCTCGCGCAGCGCGGACGACCCGCTGACGCTGGCCGACTGCCGGATCACCAACGCGGTCAAGTGCCTGCCGCCCGAGAACAAGCCCACACCGGGAGAGGTGCGGGCCTGCAACGACTACCTCGCCGCCGACCTCGCCGCGCTTGCCGAGGGTGCCGCGATCCTGGCGCTCGGCCGGATCGCGCATGACGCCACGCTCGCTGCGCTGGGCGAGCGCCGCAGCGCCCATCCGTTCGCGCACGCGGCGCGGCACTCGATGGCGTCGGGCGCGACGCTGTTCGACAGCTATCACTGCAGCCGCTACAACACGAACACGGGGCGCCTGACGACGCAGATGTTCCGCTCGGTATTCGATGCAGTCGCGGCCCACCTCGGGCGCGCGCCCGGCGCGGAGTGCCGATCGCCCGGGGCCGCGGCGGCCTGAACTGCCGATGACCAAGATCGCGCGGCACAACCGCCACACCGTCGACGCCGAGGCTCGCGCGGCCACGTTCGACGCGCGCGAGTTGGTTGCGTCGCTGCCACACCTGCCGGGTGTGTACCGGATGTTCGATGCGGAGGGCGCGGCGCTCTACGTCGGCAAGGCGCGCGACCTGAAGAAGCGCGTCGCCAACTACTTCCAGAAGGCCGGCCACGAGCCGCGGATCGCCACGATGATCGCGCAGGTCGCGCGCGTCGAGACGACGGTCGCGCGCTCCGAGGGGGAGGCGCTGCTGCTCGAGAACAACCTGATCAAGGCGCTCGAGCCGCGCTACAACATCCTGTTCCGCGACGACAAGAGCTATCCGTACGTGTGCCTGTCGGGGGATCGCTTTCCCCAGTTGCGCTTCCACCGCGGCGCGCTCGATCGGCGCCATCGCTATTTCGGCCCGTTCCCCAGCGCCGGGGCGGTGCGCGAAGGAATGGCGCTGCTGCAGAAGGTCTTCCAGCTTCGGACCTGCGAGAACACCGTGTTCGCGAACCGGTCCCGGCCGTGCATGCTGCACCAGATCGCCCGCTGCACGGCGCCGTGCGTGGGACTGATCTCCGAGGGCGACTACCGCGAGGATGTCCACGCGGCAGTGCTGTTTCTGCAGGGCAAGACCGACGAGGTGCTGGCGCAGCTCAAGCTGCAGATGGATGGGGCGGTGGCGGCGCTCGAGTTCGAACGCGCGGCGCGCATCCGCGACAAGATCCAGCGCCTGCGCGAGCTGCAGTCGCGCCAGTTCGTCGAGAGCACGACGGCGGGCGATGTCGACGTGATCGTCGCCGTGTACGAGGAAGGCGTGTTCGCCGTCAACGTCGTGGTGATCCGTGGTGGCCGCCACGTCGGCGACCGCACGTTCTTCCCCAGGCATGCGGAGTCGGGCGATCCGTCGGATGTCGCCGCGGCGTTCCTCGCGCAGCACTATGTCGAGCGTCCGGTGCCGCCAACGCTGATCGCCCCCCAGGCCGACGACGCGGCCGCGCTCGCCGGCGTGCTCTCCGAGCAGGCGGGGCGCAAGGTCGAGATCGTGACCAACCCCGGAGGCGAGCGCCGCGTGTGGGTGACCATGGCGACGCAGAACGCGGCGCTCGCGATCCGCCAGCGCCTCGCGCAGAAGGCGACGCAGGAGGAACGTCTCGCCGCACTGCAGGAGGCGCTCGACCTGCCGCCGTCGACCCAGCGCATCGAGTGCTTCGACGTGTCGCACACGATGGGCGAGGCGGCGGTCGCGTCCTGCGTCATTTTCGATCGGCTGGCGATGCAAACATCGGAATACCGCCGTTTCAACGTGACTCCGGCGCAGGGCGGCGACGACTACGCCGCGATGCGCGAGGCGCTGTCGCGGCGTTGCGCCCGGATCGTCGCCGGCGAGTATCCTGCGCCCGACCTGCTGGTGATCGACGGCGGGCGAGGGCAGGTATCCGTCGCTGCCGAGGTGCTGGCTGAGCAGGGCCTGCACCAGGTTCCCCTGATCGGCATCGCCAAGGGGCCCGAGCGCAAGCCCGGTCTCGAGGACATCGTGTTTCCGGGCCGCGAGCGGGCACTGAACCTGCCGGCCGACCATCCGGGCCTGCATCTTCTGCAGCAGATCCGCGACGAGGCGCATCGGTTCGCGATCCAGGGACACCGGGCGCGGCGGGGCAAGGCCCGCACGACCTCGTCACTGCAGGAGATCGACGGCATCGGGGCCAAGCGCCGGCAGGCGCTGCTTGCGCATTTCGGCGGACTGAAAGGCATGCAATCGGCCAGCATCGAAGAGATCGCCCGCGTTCCGGGCATTTCGCAGGCGCTGGCCGAGCGGATCTACGCCCAGCTTCACTGAGACCGAGGAGTAGAATTCCGGCTGCCGGTGGGCGCAACTGGCCGGTTTCCCGACGATGCTCAATATCCCAACCGCGCTGACGTGGCTCCGGATCGTGCTGATCCCGGTGTTCGTCGGCGTGTATTACGCACCCGACACGTGGCTGTCGCAGATGGCGCGCGACTGGACCGGCATGGGCGTGTTCGCGCTCGCCGCGATCACCGACTGGCTCGACGGCTACCTCGCGCGCCGCTGGGGCCAGACCAGCGCTTTCGGCGCTTTCCTCGACCCGGTCGCCGACAAGCTGATGGTCGCAGCGGCACTGATCCTGCTGGTAGCCCTCGGCCGCGCCGATGCGTGGCTCGCGATCATCATCATCGGCCGCGAGATCGCGATCTCGGCCTTGCGCGAATGGATGGCCCAGCTCGGCCGCTCACGCAATGTCGCTGTCGCGTTGGTCGGCAAGATCAAGACCGTGGCCCAGATGACCGCGCTGATCGCACTCCTGCTGTGGGAGAACGTGATCCCCGGCGTATCGACGCCACTGCTCGGCACGATCGCGCTGTGGGTCGCCGCGATCCTCACGCTGTGGTCGATGTTCCACTATCTGAAGCTCGCGGCCCCGCATTTCCGGGGCGAGCCTTCGCCACGCGATTCCGAAACGCCTGCGCGTAGACCTGCCACGCAGGTCGACGCCGCCCGCCCGCCGCTGCAGTAGCTAGCGCGCGCGGGCAACCGCGTCCATGGTGAGCCGGCCCTCGTGGTCGCGGGCCCAGAGGCGGAACGCGCTGCCGTCCGCCTCCGGCTTGCCGCAGACGAAGAACGGTCTGCCGTCGAAGGTCGGGCGCAGGGCGCGGAACTCGAAGCGTGCCACGTCGACGTCGGGCCGCCGCTCGCGCAGCAGATCGAGCAGCAGCGTCGCGATCAGCGGCCCGTGCACCACCAGTCCCGGATAACCCTCGACTTCGGTGACGTAGCGCCGGTCGTAGTGGATGCGGTGGCCGTTGAAGGTCAGCGCCGAGTAGCGAAACAGCAGCACCTCGTCCGGGACGCAGCGGCGCTCCCAGGTCGCGTCGGCAGGCGCGGCTTTCGGCGGGGCCGCGACCTCGCCCGGCTTTGGCGCATCGCGGTACACGATGTCGTGGAATTCAGTGATCGCTGCGTCGGTGTCGCCCTGACGGCGTATCTCGTGGCGGACCCGGACGAAGACCAGCGGACCGCTGCGCCCGCTCTTCTGCGTCACGCTCTCGATGGTCGAGATGCGCGTCACCGGATCGCCGACGCGCAGGGGCGCGTGGAAGTCGAGCTGGCTGCCCGCCCACATGCGCCGCGGCAGCGACACCGGGGGCAGGAAGCCGCCGCGCGTCGGGTGGCCGTCGGGCCCGAGCACGGATTGTCGGCGCGTCGGCAGGAAGTAGAGCCAGTGCCACAGCGGAGGCAGCGGTGCGCCAACCGCAGGCCGCTCGCCCGGATGGTCGAGCGTTGCCGCGAGAGCGGCGCAGGGCGCCGCGGTTACCACGTCCGAAAGCGTCTGCGTCTTTCCGATCCAGTCGTCGAGCATGTGCCAATCGCCTCCATGTCCATCCGGCCCCGGTTCGCGCCCGGCTGATCCGATCCGCAACGTAGCACGAAGTGCCGCGCTCCTTGCCGAGGTTTCGCAACCCACACCGGAGCGGCCACGGATTTGGTATGGTCCCGTCCGTGCCTCCGATCATTTCCGTTTCGAACCTCTCCAAGACCTACGCGTCGGGCTTCCAGGCGCTGAAGGGCATCGACCTCGAGATCCGCCGCGGCGAGATCTTCGCCCTGCTGGGGCCCAACGGTGCCGGCAAGACGACGCTGATCAGCATCGTCTGCGGGATCGTCAACCCCAGTGCGGGCCGCGTGCTGGTCGACGGCCACGACATCGTCGCCGACTACCGCGCCGCGCGCTCGCTGATCGGCCTCGTGCCGCAGGAACTGACGACCGACGCCTTCGAGACACCGTGGGCCACCGTGTCGTTCAGCCGCGGGCTGTTCGGGAAGGCGCCCAATCCCGCCCACATCGAGAAGGTGCTGAAAGATCTCTCGCTCTGGGACAAGAAAGACGGCAGGATCATGACCCTCTCGGGCGGCATGAAGCGCCGCCTGCTGATCGCCAAGGCCCTGTCGCACGAGCCGCAGATTCTGTTCCTGGACGAGCCCACGGCCGGCGTCGACGTCGAGCTCCGCCGAGGCATGTGGCAGCTCGTGCACGCGTTGAGGGAAAGCGGAGTGACCGTCATCCTCACCACGCACTACATCGACGAGGCCGAGGAGATGGCCGACCGCATCGGCGTGATCAGCAAGGGCGAGCTCATCGTCGTCGAGGAGAAGGCCGAACTGATGCGCAAGCTCGGCCGCAAGCAGCTGACGCTGCAGCTCCACGGCACGCTGGACCGGATTCCCCCTGCGCTATCGCGCCATCAGCTCGAATTGTCGCGCGACGGCAGCGAGCTGACGTACACGTACGACGCGGAAGTCGAAGGGACCGGCATCGTCGCGCTGCTGGAGGACCTCGACCAGGCGGGCATCCGCTTCAAGGACC
>DAHUXO010000047.1 GCA_027307095.1 Betaproteobacteria bacterium
TTGATGCCCTTCTCCTTCAGGATCTTCTCGAGATCGGTGTTCCGGAACTTGTCGACGCCGGAGGAGACGACCGCCTCGTCCTTGGTCGGCGCGACTCCCTTCGCGATCTCGGCCGCAACACCCCCTCCGCCGACGCTGTAGGCGACCGTGGCACCCGCCGCGCGGGCTTCCTTCAGGAGCTTCTCGACGTGCGGGATCGACGCGACGCAACGCGGCCGGCGCTGCATGTTGCAGGTCTGCTTGTTGAAATCGAGCATCAGCAGCGCGGTCGTTTTCGGGTCCACCGTGACCGCGTGCAATGCCGGCGGTGGCGGCGCCTTGACCGAGGCCCACTCGTCGATGATGTTCGCGCCTTGCGCGGGCTGGGCGGCGAAGCAGGTCGCAATCGCCGCGACGGCCGCGACGGTACCCAGCATGGATCGGACTTGCGTCAACATGGTTCTCCTCCGTTGATGAGCGTCGTACTTCGACTATCGGTTCGTGTGGACGGTTCGCGCGATGGCTGCGCCCGCACGCCGCGGGCGAACCCTACCACGGCGCGCGGCTGCCGTTCCGACGGTCCATCGTGCCACGAGGCTTCATCGGACTTGCAGATGCCCGGCATCGTCGAACGCGGCTACCCGGCGTGGCCGGCAGGCTGTCGCAGCCCGGCCGGCACCCGTGCGAGCACCTCGATCGGGACGATCCGTCCGTCCTTCAGGCCACGTGCCGTGTTCCGCATCGCATCGGGTGCGACCTCGCCGTGGATCAGCATGGCCGCGCGATGCGGCGGTTTCCCGCCGCGCTCGACCGTCGCGCGCGAGCGGGCGCCGAACACGAGCGCCTCCTCGAGGCTGCTGTGCAGGCGCAGCACTTCGAAACCCGCGTCCAGCAGGCCCTGCCGCGTTTCCTCGGGCGTCGACAGGAAGCTGGTGCGGGCGCTCGCCGCCCAGGGCGTGGGATATTCGACGTCCCCGCCCGGGCCTTTCGCGACCTCGGAGAGCGCGAGCCACGCGCCGGGCTTCAGCACCCGGCGGATCTCGCGATAGAAAGCGGCCTTGTCGGCGACGTTCATCGACACGTTCATCGAGTAGGCACCGTCGAAGCTCGCATCGGCGAAGGGCATCGCCAGGGCATCGCCGGCATGGAAATCGACACGGTCGTCGAGACCGAGCAGGCGCGTCAGGTGACGCGCGACGTCGCAGAATTCCGGCGTCAGGTCGATCCCGGTGACCCGGCAGCCGAAGCGGCTCGCGACGTAGCGCGCGGGCCCGCCGATGCCGCTGCCGACGTCCAGGACGTGGTCCGAGGCGCCGGCCGATATCAGGTCCGCCATCTCTCGCGTGGCCTCCAAACCGCGGCCATGGAAATGGTCGTAGGGCGCGAGCACCTCCATGCCCGGATGATCCGGGTCGACACCGTCCTCGCGCAGGGCTGCGTTCAGGCGCGCCAGAAGGTCGGCTCGGCCGTAGTGCGCAAAAATGTCGCAGTCGGTGGTCATGGATTCGGGCTGTGCGCCGAAAACGGTCGATCGGGGTGGGTGCCGCTCCAAATTACCGGAAACGGAATCGTCGCGCCAGATCGACGGCGCGTCGCGCTACGTGTTCTCCAGCCTGGATACCGGCGCCTGCTCTCCCAAACGCGCCACCAGCCCCGAATACCTCCGCGTCGGCGAGACGATCGCCTTCTCGACGACCTCGGCTCCACCGACGATCGTCACGCCCGACCGCGACCGCGTGATCGCAGTGTAGAGCAGCTCCCGTGTGGCGACGCGGCTCGGCTTCGCGGGCAGCATCAGCGTCATCTTGTCGAACTCCGAGCCCTGCGCCTTGTGGACGGTCGTGGCGAATGCGGTTTCGTGCTCGGGCAAGCGAAGCGGGGGCACGGCGCGAAAATCGCCATCGCTGTCCGGGAAGAACACCATCGGCGCGTCCGACGCATCGGGCAGCACGATGCCGATGTCGCCATTGAAGAGCTTCAGCACGTAATCGTTGCGAAGCACCATCACCGGGCGGCCGGGATACCACTGCGAGCGGCCTCCGGGATCGAGGGGATGGTCGAGGAGCTTGCGGAATTGCTGACCGACGAAATGGTTGATCGCGTCCACGCCGCGCGAGCCCTCCCGCTCGGCGCACAGCACCCGG
Source organism: Betaproteobacteria bacterium (assembly GCA_027307095.1). GTDB lineage: Bacteria > Pseudomonadota > Gammaproteobacteria > Burkholderiales > Casimicrobiaceae > VBCG01. The sequence goes on from DAHUXO010000047.1 coordinate 2,124, forward strand.
AACCGTCCCAGCGCGTCGAACAGCGCGACCTTGTTGCCGAGGTCGGCGCGCGCGGCGTCGATGTAGCCCGCCATCTCGTCGAGGATCCGCTGCAGCGAAGCGTCCTGCGGGGCCGCGTGCGCGTCCTCGATCCACTCGAGCGCCGGATCGCTGTCCGAGCGCAGGAAGTCGATCGCGGACTGGGCTTCGCCGGCGTTGACGAGCGCGGCGAGGCGGCCAATGCCGGAATCCTTCGCGAAACGGAAGTTCTCGGTGAGCCAGACGACGCTGTCGTGCAGCGGCGTTGGCTTGATCGGCGCTGCGCACACGATGAGCGCGGCGGGGATTCCGGTGATTTCGGACAGGCGCTTTGCGCAGGCGCTGCTCAACGTCGGATCGGCCGAGAGTTCCGAGAACACGGCGCCGGACTCGACGGCGGCGAGCTGGTCCTTGTCGCCCAGCAGGATGATGCGCGCATTCGTCGGCACGGCCTCGACCAGCCTGGTCGCGAGAGCGAGGTCGAGCATCGACGCTTCGTCGACGACGAGCAGATCGATCGCCAGCGGTTTGTCGCGGTCGTGGCGGAACCCACCGCCGGGCAGCACACCCAGCAGGCGGTGGACGGTGAACGACTCCGAAGGCAAGCGCTCGCGCAGGTCGGCGGGCAGGTGCGCGGCGGCATTGCGGATCGCTTCCAGCATTCGCGCGGCGGCCTTGCCAGTCGGGGCCGCGAGGCGGATCCGGCAA
>DAHUXO010000099.1 GCA_027307095.1 Betaproteobacteria bacterium
GGCGGGCATCGCGATTGCCGGCAATCCATACGCGAGGTTGGTCGTCGGTCGAATCGAGTTCGACTGGCACCTGCTGCCTGACCCGTGTCCCAGCAAGGTCCTTGCAGAACGCGACGCGCGCAATTCGCAGGCTTACGTCGATTTCTTCAAGCGCAATCGCGTCCGAGTCGTCAACATGAGCTGGGGCGGCAGCGTCAAGGGTGTCGAGGAAGCACTCGAGATGTGCAACATCGGCAAGGATCCGAACGATCGCAAGGCGATTGCCCGCGAGCTCTTCGACATCCAGAAGAACGCGCTGACCCGGGCTTTCGCGAGCGCGCCCGGCATCCTGTTCGTCACGGCCGCCGGCAACAGCGACCAGAACGCGTCGTTCGCCGAGGACATTCCCGCCGACATCTCGCTGCCCAACCTGATCACGGTCGGCGCGGTCGACAAGGCCGGGGACGAGGCATCGTTCACGAGCTACGGGCCGACGGTCGTCGTCGACGCGAACGGCTACCAGGTCGAAAGCGTCATTCCCGGCGGCGAGAAGCTGGCCGAATCGGGGACGTCGATGGCCTCGCCCCAGGTGGTGAACCTGGCCGCGAAAATGCTCGCGGTCGATCCGCAGCTCACCCCGCCGCAGTTGATCGCGGTCATCCGCGCCACTGCCACGACGAGTGCCGACGGACGCCGCAACCTGATCGATCCGAAGAAAGCGCTGGCCATGGTCGAGCCGCGTGCGTCGCCGTAAACAAATTGGGGTCAGCGCTGTAATGATTGGGCCGCCGCGCCACCCGAGGCGATCCCGCTTCCAACCAATCGTTACCGCCCCGACCCCGATGTCCCGGGCCGCGCGACGCCGAGCTTCTCCGCCCACGGTGCGAGCGCAGGCAGGATCGACGCGTGGAGCAGCACCCCCTCGGCGCTCTGTTTCCGATGGAGCGCCAGCGCGCGCTCACCGGGCAGGCGCACCCGCAGGCCGCCGGGCCGCGGCGTCGCCTCGTGGCAGGCGCGGACCAGCCAGTCGATTTGCCGCGTGAAGGCGTCGAGGCCCCCGAACGCCGCCGGATCGAGCGCCTGCACGAACACCGTCGCACCCCAGCCCTCCGCGGGATCGGCGCGGCCGTGGCCCGCGAGGCCGGCGGTCAGCGCTTCGACCAACAGTGCGAGCGCGAATCCCTTGTGCCCGGCATCGAGTCCGCCCAGCGGCAGCAGCGTCCCCTTGGGCTCGCTGAAAAGAACGGCGGGGTCGCGCGTCGGATTGCCCTGCGCATCCTGGATCCACGGGTGCGGCAGCAACTCGCCCGCCTTGTGCAGCCGCGCGGTCATGCCGTTGGTCGTGTAGCTCGCCGACACGTCGAGCAGGATCGGATCGCCCGAGGTCGGAATGCCGGCCGCGAGCGGATTGGGCGTGAACACCGATGTGATCGCCCCGAACGGCGCGACACTGTGCGTCGACGGGTCCGAGCACTGGATGATCGCCATCATGCCGCGATCGGTCGCCCGCTTCGCGTATGCGGCAAGGGCGGCGATGTGGTGCGAGCGGCGGATCACCACCGTTCCGCTGCCGCATTGGGACGCCATCGACATCGCCGCGTCGAGCGCCCGCAGGGTCAGCCACGGGCCGGGCAGTCGGCGGCCGTCCCAGGCCTGGGTCGCGGCGCGAGCGCTGGTCACTTCGGGCTCGCCGGCCGCGGCCATCGTGCCCTGCGCGAGCTCGTTCAGGTAACCGGGCAGCTGCGCAAGGCCATGGGTGGTGTGGCCCATCAGGTCGCCGTCGACGAGGACCGATGCGACATCGTTCGCGATGTCGTCGCGCATGCCGGCACGCATCAGCAGCTCCCGGCCGTAGGCGCTCAGCACTGCCGGGCTGTAGCGGGGCATGCAGAAGATTCTAGCAGGCTGGTACAGTCGCGATTTCCGCCTTCCGGGCTCGCCTCTCCGGCCACCGCGACTGCTTCGTGCTGCCTTCGTCGCTGCAGATCAGCATCGTCACCCATCGTCCCGACCTGGCGCTGCTCGAGCGCACGCTCGATACGCTGCGCGTGGCGATTGCGGCCGCGCAGGACGCGGGCGCACTGAGGACGGTCCACCTCGCGCTGATCGACAACAGCGAGGATCCGGCGATCGCCGCGCGCGTCGCCGAGCTCGGACGCGCACGCTTCGCCGACGCGCAGGTGCACGTCATGGTCCTGAACGGCCATGCCAACATCGGCTATGGCGCGGCACACAATCTGGTGCTTCACGGCACCGGTTCCGATTACCACCTGGTCTTGAATCCCGACGCGGAGCTCGCGCCCGATGCGCTGGTCAATGCGGTTCGGTGGCTGGATGCCCACGCGGATGTGGGGGCGCTGGCACCCGCGGCGACGGGCCCCGATGGTGCGCGCCAATACCTGTGCAAGCGATATCCGGCGGTGCTCGACCTGTTGCTGCGGGGCTATGCGCCGCGCTGGCTGCGGAGGGCGTTCTCGCGGCGTCTCGCGCGCTACGAGCTGCGCGACATCGTCGACGCCGATCCGCCGCGCGATGCGGTCGGGATTCCGATGTTGTCGGGCGCGTTCATGCTGGTGAGGCGCGAGGCGATCGACCGCAGCGGGGGATTCGATCCACGCTTTTTCCTCTATTTCGAGGACTTCGACTGGAGCCGGCGGCTTTCCGTGATCATGCGCAACGCCTACGTGCCAAGCGTGCGCATCGTCCATCACGGTGGGGGCGCAGCGCGCAAGGGTCTGCGTCACCTGCGCTGGTTCGTCACGAGCGGCTTTCGCTTCTATCGCAAGCACGGCTGGAAATGGCTGTGAGCGAACCCGCGATCGCCGTCACCGGTGCGACGGGGTTCATCGGCCGGTCCTTTTGCGCGAGGTCCGCATTGGGCGCACCGGCCGTAGGCTCGCCGGCGCATGCAGCCGGGACTGCGGCGCTGCGCGCGCTGGTGCGCGAAAGGCGCCGGGCAGAGGGGATCCTGCCCCCCGGCGTCGAGCTCGTCGAGATGGACCTCGAGACTGCGGATGTCGCGGAGCTGACACGCACATTGACCGGCGTCGGCGCGATCGTCCATCTCGCCGGACGCGCGCACGTGATCGACGAGCGTGCCGCGGATCCCGACGCGGCATATCGCCGGGCCAATGTCGACGCAACGGCGAAGCTTGCCGAGGCGGCCGTTGCCGCGGGCGTCGGTCGCTTCGTGTTCGCCAGCACGATCAAGGTCAACGGCGAGTCGACGATCTCCGGCCGGCCGTTTCTTCCCGACGACCCCCCGCAGCCCGGGGACGCCTATGCGCGCAGCAAGCACGCGGCCGAAGTCGCGCTCCAGCGCATCGCGCAGGGCACGCCGATGCTGCCGCTCATCCTGCGGCTGCCGCTGGTTTACGGGCTGCACGCGCGCGGCAATTTCCGCCGGCTGGTCGACGCGGTCGCGGCACGCCGATGGCTGCCGTTCGGGGCCATCGACAACCGGCGCTCACTCCTCGGGCTGCCCAACCTGCTGGATGCGATCGACGCTGCGCTGCATGCAATGCCGGAACGGACAGCGACCACCGGGACTTCCGGGCGCAACGTCCACCTGATCGCCGACGCCGCACCCGTCTCGACGCCCGACCTCGTGCGCGCGATCGCGCGTGCGCTGGGCGTCGATGCCCGGCTGTTCCCCGCGCCCGTCGGTCTGCTGCGCATCGCGGGCGCACTGACAGGACGCGCCGCGCTCCTCGAGCGACTGACCGGATCTCTGGAGATCGACTCGACGTCGTTCGCGCGCGCGACGGGGTGGCGAACGCGGCCGTTCGCGATCGATGCGGCGATGCTGGTCGCGTAGCCGGGTCGATTTGCCATCGGCGCTGCGAGACGGCGATCGCCTATAATCGACGCCTTCCGATGGACTGCAGAATGCATCGTGACCACGATTGCGCCGAGCCCTCGCTCCGGGGGTCCGCTGCATGACTTCGCGCGCCCACGGCCGACGCGCGGACGAGCTGCGCTCGCTGACGATCACGCGCGGCTGGACGAAGCACGCCGAAGGCTCGGTGCTGATCGAGGCCGGGGACACGCGCGTGCTGTGCACGGCGAGCGTCGAGGAGGGGGTGCCGGGGTTCCTGAAAGGCAAGGGCCAGGGTTGGCTCACCGCGGAGTACGGAATGCTGCCGCGCTCGACCAACACGCGGATGCGCCGCGAGGCGGCGGAAGGGAAGCAATCGGGGCGCACGCAGGAAATCCAGCGCCTGATCGGCCGCTCGCTGCGGGCGATCACCGATCTCGCCGCGCTGGGAGAGCGGACGATCCGGATCGACTGCGACGTCCTGCAAGCCGACGGCGGGACGCGCTGCGCGTCGATCACCGGCGCCTATGTCGCGCTGGCCGATGCGATCACCTGGTGCCGCGGGCGCGGCCTGCTGGTCGGGGAGCCATTGCGCGACCGCGTCGCCGCGGTGTCGGTGGGTGTAGTCGCGGGCACGCCGCTGCTCGACCTCGACTACGTCGAGGATGCGGGCTGCGACACCGACATGAATGTCGTCATGACGGGGGCCGGGGGCTTCGTCGAGCTGCAGGGGACAGCGGAGGGCGCGCCTTTCACGCGCGAGGAATTCGACGCGCTGCTGGAGCTCGCGAAGCGCGGGATCGCGCAACTGCATGCGGCGCAGCGCACAGCACTCGCGAAGTGATCTCCCGCCTCGTCCTCGCGTCGAACAACGCCGGCAAGCTGCGCGAGTTCCGGCGTCTTCTGGGGCCTCTCGGGCTGGAGGTGTCGCCGCAGGCGGAACTCGGCGTCGCCGAGGCCGATGAACCGCACCTGACCTTCGTCGAGAATGCGCTCACCAAGGCGCGGCACGCGAGCGCACAGACGGGACTACCGGCGCTGGCCGACGATTCGGGGGTGTGTGTCGATGCGCTGGGCGGGGCTCCAGGCGTGCGCAGCGCACGCTACGCAGGCGAGCCGAAATCCGATGCGCGCAACAACTCCGCGCTCGTCGAGGCGCTCGCCGGCATTGCCGATCGCCGCGCCCATTACTATTGCGTGCTCGTGCTCGTTCGTCACGCCGACGACCCGCAACCGATCATCGCTGAAGGCGCCTGGTACGGCAGGATCGTCGACACGCCTCGCGGCAGCGGCGGGTTCGGCTACGACCCGCATTTCGAGGACGCCGTGACCGGGCTGACCGGCGCCGAGCTGCCACTCGAGACCAAGAACGGGCTGTCCCATCGCGGGCAGGCGATGCGCGGGCTGATCGCGCGCCTCGAAGACGCGCGACTCCATGAGCCCGACGGACCGCTCCGAGGGCGAATGCCGGCGTGCGAAGCACGAGGGTCGTCCAGTGAGCACTGATCTCGAGTCGCGGGCCGCGGCGGCGGCGGGACGCATTGCGTTCGACGCGTCGGCGCTGTCGAAGCCCCGCTTCACTGCGTTGCCCCCGCTCTCGCTGTACGTGCACGTTCCGTGGTGCGCCAGGAAGTGCCCGTACTGCGATTTCAATTCGCACGCCGCACCCGAAGCGCTGCCCGAGGAAGCGTATGTGGATGCGCTGATCGCCGATCTCGAAACGTCGCTGCCGCTGGTCTGGGGCCGCAAGGTCGGCTCGATCTTCATCGGCGGCGGCACGCCGAGCATGTTCTCGGCCGCGGCGATCGACCGGTTGCTCGCCGCGATCCGCGCACGCCTGCCGATCGCACCCGATGCCGAGATCACGCTCGAAGCCAATCCCGGGACCTTCGAGCGGGAGAAATACGCGGGTTACTACGCCGCAGGCGTGAACCGCCTGTCGCTGGGCATCCAGAGCTTCGACGATCGGCATCTGCGTGCGCTCGGTCGCGTCCACGATGCGCACGAGGCGCGCCGTGCGGCCGAGGCGGCGCTGATGATATTCGGCAACGTGAACTTCGACCTGATGTTCGCGTTGCCCGGCCAGGACGTCGACGATGCGCTGACGGACGTGCGAGCGGCCCTCGCATTCGGGCCGCCGCACCTGTCCTTCTACCACCTGACGATCGAGCCGAACACGCTGTTCCACCGTTACCCGCCGCGCATTCCCGACGACGAGACCGCGGCGGACATCGAGGACGCGATCCTGTTCGCGCTCGATGCCGCAGGCTACCTGCACTACGAGACCTCGGCGCACGCGAAACCGGAGCGCGAGTGCCGGCACAACGTCAACTACTGGCGCTTCGGCGATTACCTCGGCATCGGTGCCGGCGCGCATTCCAAGCTGTCGTTTCCCGATCGTGTGCTGCGGCAGCTGCGCTGGAAGCAGCCGAAACAGTACCTGGAACAGGTCGCGCAAGCTGCGCCGCTGCAGGAGAATCTCGAAGTGTCGCGGCGCGAACTGCCATTCGAGTTCATGCTGAACGCGCTGCGCCTGACCGACGGCGTGCGCTCGGCGATGTTCGCCGAGCGCACCGGACTGCCGATCGCGGTCGCCGCGTCGGCGATCGAGGAGGGGACGCGCAGGGGCCTGCTCGAACCCGATCCGGCGGTGCTGCGCCCCACGCCGCTCGGGCGGCGCTTCCTGAACGATCTGCAGTCGCTGTTCCTCGCCGATCGCGGGACGCGATCATGAAGCGAGCCAAGCGTCACCCGCAGCCGGGGCTGCACCCACAGGTGAAGCCGCGAAACCCGGTCGCGCGCTCGCCGCTGCTGGGCAAGGGGGGCGCGCACGGCAAGTCGGGCGGCGCGCTGCGGCGCAGGGCGAAGGTCGAGCTCGGGAAGCTCGGGCGGAATCCGAACGAATTCGACGAGCGATGACGCTGTCGCGACGCGATCTCGAGGAAGGGCGCATGCGCGCTGTCTACGTCGAGGCGCTGCCGTCGCACCACACGCTGACCGACGAGCAGCTGTCGGCGTCGATGATGGAGACGCTCGCGGCGAAGCCGAAGGGCGCAGGGTGGTGGGTATTCGCGTACGGCTCGCTGCTTTGGAACCCGCTGTTTCCTTTCGTCGAGGCGCGGCTCGCGACGCTGCACGGCCTGCATCGCCGGTTCTGCATCTGGTCGCTCGCCTCCCGCGGTACTCCGAATGCGCCGGGACTCGTCCTCGGGCTCGATCGCGGCGGATCGTGTCGCGGCGTCATCTACCGCCTGCCATCGGCGCAGGCGCAAGAGGAGCTTCGCCTGCTGTGGCGCCGCGAGATGGTGACCGGTGCGTATGCGCCGCGGTGGCTCGCCGTCGACTCCGGCGGTCGGCGCGTCATCGCGCTCGGCTTCGTCGTCAGGCGCGACCATTCGCAGTACGCCGGCAAGCTCACGATCGACGCGCAGGCCGACGTCGTCGCGTCGGCCCGCGGCGCGTTCGGCTCGTCGGCCGACTACCTGGAGCGCACGCGCGTCGCGCTGGTCACGCACGGCATTGTCGAACCCTACCTCGAGCGACTGGCTTTACGCATCGCCGCGAAGCGCTGCGCGGCAGCGGGGGGGCCGGCGTGATCGGGAGCGTGCCGGGATCGACGCGGACCGGACGTTACATCGCGATGTTGCGTCCACCGTCGACGTTGATCGTCTCGCCGGTGACGTAAGGCGCATCGGCGATCAGAAAATGGACGGCCTTGGCGATATCGTCGGGCGTTCCTTCGCGCCGCAGCGGCGTATG
>DAHUXO010000080.1 GCA_027307095.1 Betaproteobacteria bacterium
GGAAGCGGGCGCGGCGAGGAACACCGTCAGCCCATGCAAGTCCTCGAGCTCGCCGTTGCGGCCGATCATCGTGCGCGTGGCCAGCTCCGCGACGCGCCTGGCATCGGCGTACACCGGCGCGGTCAGTGCCGTCGGAAAGAAGCCGGGACCGATCGCGTTGCAAGTCACCCCCTGGGCCGACCAGGCTTCCGCCATGGCGCGCGTGAGCTGCACGACTCCGCCTTTCGAGGCGCCGTACGGCGCGCTGTCGGGAAACGCGCGAACCGACTGCATCGATGCCACGTTGATGATGCGGCCCCAGCCTTTGGCGATCATCGCCGGGACCATGTGCCTCGCGAGGAAGAACGGAACCGTCAGGTTGAGCAGCAGCTGTGCGTCCCAGCTCGCCTCGGTGATCCGGTCCGCCGGCTCGCGCAGGTTGATTCCGGCGGCGTTCACCAGGATGTCGGGAGCGCCGAAGTGGGCCGCGGCTTCGGCGACGCAATCCCCCAGCCGGGAGCGCTCGCTGACGTCGCGGGCCACATGCGCTGCCTTGCCACCCGCAGCCGCGATGCGCTGCGCTGCCTCGCGCAGCGCGGCTTCGCGCCGGGCCACCAGCACGACCGCAGCGCCGGCACCGGCCAGCGCCTGTGCCATCGCGAGGCCGATCCCCGAGCTTCCCCCCGTCACCAGCGCGACGCGGCCAGTGAGGTCGAACAGCGTTGCGTTCCTCGACATCGCCTAGGCTTTGGTCGTGAAATGTTCCTGCGGGAAATACTTGCCCAGCCTGTCGTCGGCCGTGCGCGCATGCGCTTCCATTCCTTCGAGACGCGAGATGCGAGCCGTGACCTCGGCGATCCTGCGGGTGGCGTCCCTGGTCATGCGCTGGTAGGTGACGGTCTTCATGAACTTTCCGACGCTGAGGCCCCCGCTGTAGCGCGCGGCCTTCTTGGTCGGCAGGATGTGATTGGGGCCCGAGGTCTTGTCGCCGTAGGCGACCGTGGTCTCCTCTCCGAGGAACAGCGACCCGTAGGCGGTCAGCCGGCCGAGCCACCACTCGAGGTCGCGGGCGTGTACCTCGAGGTGCTCCGGAGCATATTCATCGCTCAGCGCTGCCGCGCCCTCGCGGTCGGGAACCACGGCGAGTTCGCCGTAATCGCGCCACGCCGCCCCGGCCGCCGCACTCGCATCCGCCGGCAGCGCCGCGATCACCCTCGGCACCTCGTCCATCACCCTGTGCGCAAGTGCCTCCGAGGTCGTGATCAACCACGCAGGCGACTCGACCCCGTGCTCCGCCTGTCCCACCAGGTCGGAAGCCACCAGCAGCGGGTCGGCGCTGTCGTCCGCGATCACCAGGATTTCGCTGGGGCCCGCGAACACGTCGATGCCCACCTGCCCGAACAGGATGCGCTTTGCCTCGGCCACGAACTTGTTGCCCGGCCCCGCGATGACGTCGGCCGCCTTGCCGGTGAACAGGCCGTAGGCAAGCGTCGCGATCGCCTGCACGCCGCCCAGCGTCATGATCACGTCCGGTTTCGCCACCGACATCGCGTAGAGGACCACCGGGTGGATACCCCCTCCCTTGTGAGAGGGGGAACATGCGATCACGAATGGAACGCCGGCGGCGCGCGCGGTCGCGATGCTCATGTAAGCCGACGCGATATGCGCATAGCGTCCGCCGGGCACGTAGCAGCCGGCGGCATTCACCGGGATCAGCTTCTGCCCGCATACGAGCCCCGGATGGAGCTCGGTCTCGAACTCGTGCAGGCTTTCCCGCTGACGCTGCGCGAAGCGGAAGACCTGGTCGTGGGCAAAACGGATGTCGTCCTTGACCGTCTCGGGCAGGCTGGCGGTACGCATCGCGACCACGTCCGGCGTGACCAGGATCTCCCCCGTCCACTGGTCCAGGCGCGCCGCATACGCGCGCACCGCATCCTCGCCGCCGGCGCGGATCTCGCGCAGCATTCGATCGACGATGTCGCGCGTCTCGTCTTCCCCGGTTTCCGGGGTCCTGGTCGCTTTCTTCAGGTACCGCACAGCCATGCCGCCTCCGCTCACTTGCTCCCGTCGTTGGCGAACGCCTTGAGCTTGGGATCGTCGTTCACCATCTGCAGGTACTTGTCGGTGATGTAGCTGCTCGCGGCCGGCACCTCCTGCAGACTTCCCTTCGACTTCATGAAGGCGGAGATCTTGTCGAACCACACGTCGACTTCCGAAGGCTTTCCGCCGTGACGTGCCATGATCGAAAGCTGCTGGGCGAGGTCGAAGATCGGACGCTGGTACTCGACCTTGGCGTACTTCTCGGAGATCGGAACGCCCGCTTCCTTGTCGGCCTCCTGGAGAGCCGTCAGCGTTTCGGCCGGATGCGCTTTCTCCCACTTGATCGCATGCAGGTACACCGCGAGGTATTTCGCGACGAGGTCCGGGTGCTCCTTGGCGTAGTCCTCGCGCACCACCAGCGCCCCTGGGATGATGGCGTTCGCATCCTTGCCGGTGCAGACGATCTCGGCGCCGATCTGGTCTTCGAGCGTGTAGCTGTTGGGGGCCCACAGCGCCCCGAAGCCCGCCGTGCCGCTGCTGAGCGCGGTCATGATCCCGGCCTGGCCGAGGTTGACCATCGTCACGTCGTTCTCGCTCAGTCCGTACTTGTCGAGGCAGGCGGCGGCGGCGTATTCGCCGGTGGAATTGGCGGTCACCAGGATCTTCTGGCCCTTGAGCGACGTCTTCGGGTCCTTGCGAAAGCTCGCTGTCGCCGCCTTGGTCGCGATCAGAACGTTCGTCGCCGACTCGTCGTTGGTCACGCCGATCGTCAGGATGTGGTAGCGCGCCGCGCCGATGACCGCGGGAACCGAGCCGGTGCCGCCGACGTCCCAGGATCCGGCGGCCGCGGAGGCGATCTGCGGAACGCCGGCCGGAAACGTGCTGTAGCTCGCCTGCAGGCCGACATCCGCCCACCAGTTCTTCTTCGTCGCGAGGATGTACGGAAGCGCCCACCAGTTCGTCGGCTGGTAGCTCACGTTGATGTGGGTCGGCGCCGCAGCTGCGGGCTGCACGACAAACGCGGCGGAAACCGCCATCAGGCTCGCACAGATAAGTTTCTTCATACGGTCCTCCGGGTTGTTCAGGGTGGTCGAACGTTTCAAGCGGACTTCACGGCAATTCCGGCGGGTGCTGCGTCTTCCTGCCGTTCCCGCAGCAGTCGCCAGATCCTGGTGCGCAGGTGCACGAACGATTCCAGATCCATGACTTCTTCGATGCGATCGTGCGTGTCCCAGCCTTCGCGCCTGCGAACCGACGCAATGTCGAGGATCTCGCGGATGCGGCCCGGTCGCCGCGTGAGCACCACGACCCGGTCCGCCAGGTACACAGCCTCCTCCACGCTATGCGTGATGAACAGGGCGGTGCGTGGATTCACGCGGCACAGCTTGATCAATTCCTCCTGCATCACGACTCGCGTCTGCGCATCGAGCGCGCCGAAGGGCTCGTCCATCAGCAGCACGTCTGGATCCAGCGCATAGCTCCGCGCGATGGCCACGCGCTGCTGCATGCCGCCGGAAAGCTGCTGCGGGTACGCGCGCTCGTATCCCTGCAGGCCCATCAACTCGACGTAGCTCGCGACAATGCGGCTGCGCGCATCGGCGTCCATGCCCCGGCAGCGCAATCCGAAGCCGATGTTCTCCTCGACGGTCTTCCAGGGGAACAGCGCGAACTGCTGGAACACGACCGCGCGGTCGGGCCCGGGACCGGACACTTCGCGATCGCCGACCCGCACCGAGCCCGAGGTCGGGAAATCCAGGCCCGCGGCCATGCGCAGCAGCGTGGTCTTGCCGCAGCCGGAGGGTCCGACGATCGCGACGAACTCTTTCTCGCCCACCTCGAAGCTCACATCGTCGAGCGCGAGAACCTCCTGGTCGCGACGACGAAAGGTGCGCTTGACATTGGTGAACACGATGTGGCTCAAGGCTCGACACCCCAGCTGCGCTGCACCGCGCTCTCCAGCGCGCGCAGTGCGACGTCGATGACGAAGCCGACGACTCCGATGGCGACCATCGCCGACATCACGATCGGCGTCTGCAGCGACGTCTGGCCCTGCACCATCAGGTAGCCCACGCCGCTCGAGACCACGATCAGCTCGGCGCCTATCAGCGATTGCCATCCCAGCCCGGCGCTGACCCGCAGCCCGGCGACGATCGAAGGCAGCGCCGCGGGCACCAGCACCTCGGTGATGATGCGCAGGCCGCCCGCCCCCAGAGTCTGCGCAGCCTCGACGAACACCGTGTCGACCTGTCGGGCGCCGCGATAGGCATTGATCACGCAAGGAGGAAATGCGCCGCTGAAGATGATCAGGATCGGGCCGCCGATTCCCGTGCCGAACCACAGTGCCGCGAAGGGCACCCAGGCGATCGGGGCGATGAAGCGCACCGATTCGAAGAGCGGCGCGACGACGTCGTCGACCCAGCGATACCACCCCATCAGCAATCCGAGCGGCACTCCGAGCACCACCGCGAGACCGAAACCCAGTCCGAAGCGTTGCAGGCTCGCCACGGTGTGGGCCTCGATGGTGTAGCCGGCATACGGATGATCGGAGAGCCTGGCGATCGTGTCGGCGATCACGACCGGGCCTGGCAGGAACCGCGATGGCACCCATCCGCTGGACGCGACGCCGTACCAGACTGCAAAGAACGCCAGCAGCCCCAGGGTGGAAAGCGCGAAGAGCTCGCTCCCGGACGGAACGCCTTTCGAGCGAGCGCTGCTACGTGCGCCTAGCCGCGCCACGGGATGGCTCTCCGTTCGAGCAGCGCCAGCGCCTTGGTCATCAAGGCGCCCATGATCCCGACCCAGACCATTGCATACAGGATCATCCCCGGATAGATGTCGAGCGAGGCGACGATCAGAACGTGGCCGAGTCCGAAAATTGCCCCGACGAGCTCGGCCGCAACCAGCGTGGTCCACGACGCCTGCATCGACAGGCGCAGCCCCGTGAAGATCATCGGCATCGACCCCGGAATCAACACCTGTGTCACCAGCTGCAGCCGTGAGGCACCATGCACGCGCGCTGCGGCGACCAGCGTTGGATCGATGTTGCGCACACCCGTGTAGCTGTTGATCAGTGCGGGCACGAAGGCGGCGAACCAGATCACGAAAATCTTCGCACCGTCGCCGAGACCGAACCACAGGATAGCGAGCGGAATCCACGCGAGCGGCGGGATCGGACGCACCAGCAGGAACGCCGGATTCAAGAGCGCCTCCGCGCGCCGGCTCCAGCCCATCAGCAGGCCCAGCGGGGCACCGGTTCCGACCGCGACCGCGAAACCCATGAGCACGAGCTTGCTGCTCTGCCAGACCTGGGCGGTCATCGTCCCCCCCGCGTAGCCCTTGCCGCGCGAGATCTGCCGTGCCGCATTGAACACGTCTTCGGGGGACGGGAAGCGGCCGAGACTGATGGTATGCGTGACCGCAGTCAGCACATACCAGAGCACCAGAAGGGGCACGATCGCGGCGAGCGCGAACCAGAATCGACGCAGTCGTCCGGTGCTCGCGGCAGGCGGGGCCGAGACCTTCAGATCGTGCATGTGTCCTCCTCCTGCCAGACGACCCCGGCGCCTGCCCGCGGTTCCCCCTGTAGGTACGACTACGGTCTTTGTCCGCGGGAGCAAAAATGAAAGCGCTTTCAAACTGTAGGGTCTTTTGCTTGGAGCGTCAAGGGTCGAGGCGCGTAACCGCGCTGTCGCGCCGATCCCCGCGGTGCAATCCTTAATAATGCGGAGTTGCGCTAGCGATGCACGCGGCAGGGGCCCGGAGCCCGGCCGGAGATGAAAGCGCTTTCTTTCCCGCGCAGCTGGGCCGGCGAAGCCCGCGATGTCATGTGAGCAGGCCGGACGAACCGCGCGACCAAACGCGAAATCGACCACTCGTGAACAGTGGCGCCCCGAAACTGAGCGATGTGGCCCGCATGGCCGGAGTCTCGCCGGCCACGGCTTCGCGCGCATTGTCGACACCCGAGCACGTGCGCCCGGAGACCCGCGCCAAGGTCGACCACGCCGCGCGCCTGCTCGACTATGTCCCGCACGGCGCGGCGCGCGCGCTTGCATCGCAGCGCAGCAGGATCATCGGCGCGGTCATTCCGACGCTGGACAACGCGATCTTCGCGAACTCCGTCAATGCACTGCAGGGGACGCTCGCCGAGTCCGGCTACACCCTGCTGCTCGGCTCCCATGCCTACGACCCCGCCATCGAGCTCCAGGTCACGCGCGAGCTCATCGAGCGCGGAGCCGACGGGATCGTCTTCGTCGGGACCGACCATGATCCGCAGATCTACCGGATGTTGGCGACCTTCCGCACTCCGTATGTGCTCATCTGGTCGCTCGATCCAAGCGGCCAGCACCCCTGCATCGGATTCAACAACCGCGACGCCGCGATCCGCGTCACGCGCCACCTGCTCGACCTCGGACATCACCGATTCGGCGTGATCTCCGGCCTGACCGCGCACAACGACCGCGTGCGCGAGCGTCTTGCCGGGGTCCGCGACGCATTGCGCGCCAGGGGCCTCGAGCTGTCGCCGCGAGCAGTGGTGGAACGGCCTTACTCTTTCGCCAGCGGCCAGCAGGCGATGAGCGAACTCATGGGGCGCAAGCCGTCGCCGACCGCGGTGGTGTGCATCAACGACGTGCTGGCGATCGGAGCGATCATCGAATGTCGGGCCGCGGGCATCGATGTCCCGGGCGACGTCTCGATCACGGGATTCGACGACATGGAGATTTCAGCGCAGCTCGCACCCGGGCTCACGACGATGCGCGTGCCCACCATCGATCTGGGGCGCGCGGCCGCCACCTATCTCGTCGATCGCCTCGCCGGCCGGGAGGTCGCAACCTGCACCGAGCTTCCGGTCGAGCTGGTCGTGCGGGGCAGCACCGGGCCGGCGCGAGGCGGGAACCCTGCGCGGGCTTGAAGGGCCCCGGTGCGAGTCACGCGTGGAATGCCGAGGTCCCGCTCCACGCTCTCAGCGCGTCATCCACGAGCGCGACCGTAGGGTAACGATTGCGTAGGGAAAGATCCACCAGAGAGTGAAGAACGCGAAGTACGCGTAGAGAATCCCGTGCACGAACCGCAGGGATCGCTCGGTGTCCAGGTAGTACAGCAGGGAGAAGG
>DAHUXO010000115.1 GCA_027307095.1 Betaproteobacteria bacterium
TCGGCGTGCTTCATCAGCTCTTCGGGATCGTCCGAATCGTCGGGGAACACCGAGATGCCGATCGACGACGTCACGTAGATGTCGTGGTCCTCGATGCGGAACGGCTGCGCGATCGCGTCGAGCAGCTTCTGCGCGATGCGCCCCAGCACCTGCGGCTCGTCGAAATCCTCGACGATGACCATGAACTCGTCTCCGCCCAGCCGCGCGAGCAGGTCGGATTCGCGCAGTGCGTCGGTCAGCTCGCGGGTGACGCTCTTCAGCAGCTCATCGCCGATCCGGTGGCCGAGCGTGTCGTTGACGTTCTTGAAGCGGTCGAGGTCGATGAACAGCACCCCCACCCGCCGTCCACTGCGGCGCGCCTGCACGATCGCCTGCGTCAGGCGCTCGTTCAGCATCAGCCGGTTCGGCAAACCCGTCAGCGCATCGCGCGTGGCCATGTACTGCAGGCGTTCCTCGGCCTGGATGCGCGAGCTCACGTCCTGCACGAACGAGAGGATCGACACGACCTTGCCGTCATCGCCGACCAGCGCCGAGTGGTACCACTCGCACCAGATCGTGTTGCCGTCCTTGCGGTAGTTGCGCGTGACGCCGGTCTCGCGGGGCTCCTGTCCGGAGAGCAGGCGATTGATCAGCCCGACCATCGCGCCGCTGTCCTCCTCGTGCAGCAGCGGATTGTCGGTGAGCGACATGCCGAGGACGGCCTTGCCGTCCCAGCCGAAGATGACCTCGGCCTGCGGCGACCAGCGGACCAGCTTCAGGTCCCGGTCCCACTCCAGAACCGCCAGTGGGGTGTTGCTGATGTGCGAGGACAGCATCCAGTTGGCGCGACGCAGCGCGTCCTCGTTCTTCTTCTGGTCGTCGATGTCGGTGTGCACCGCATAGATGCCGATGACGTTCTCTTCGCCGTCGCGGTGCGGTGCGTAGTGGATCGATTCCCACATCAGCTCGCCCGAAGGCTGCGGCAGCTTGAGCTCGGTCGACACCGTCTCGCCCTTGAGCACGCGATCGAGCAGCGGCTGCAGCAGCAGGAAGCGCTGCTGCCCGACGACGTCGACCATGCCGCGTCCGGTCAGCTCGTTGCGGCTCGCGCCCAGCCACGTCTCGTTGTGGCCGTTGATGAAGCGGTAGCGATAGTCACGATCGATGTACGACACGCGCGCCGGCACGTTGTCCATGATCAGCCGCAGCTCGCCTTCGGACGCGCGCAATGCCTCCTGCGCCTGCTTGAGGCCGTGGATGTCGTTCATCAGAACGAACGTGCCGTGGACTTCGCCCGAAGCGGCCGCGTCGGGGACGACCCGCACCGTCATCCAGCGTCGCGCGCCGTTGGCGCCGGGCACCAGGCGATCGAACGACGCCGATTCGCCCTCCAGCGCGCGCGCGAACATCGGCTGCGCGCTCTGGTAGATGACCGGCCCCAGGATGTCGCGCAGGCGCAGATGCTCGACCTGCGCCACCGTCAGGCCGAAGTACTGCAGGAAAGTCCGGTTGACGTAATGGCAGCGCTCGTCACGGTCGATGTAGGCGACGGGCGCCGGCACGCCATCCATGATCGCGCGCAGCTGCGACTCGCGCGATGCGAGAGTGTCCTGGGCGACCTTGAGGTCGGTGATGTCGTGGCCGACGACGTACTCGCCCTTGAGCGAACCGTCGAAAGCAAGGTCGGGTACGCAGCGCGCCCGGATCCAGCGGGTGCGGCCGAGGGCATCGACGACGGAGCGCTCGTAGGTGAGCGCCTCGCCCTTCATCGCCTGGTCGCGGTCCGGGGTCAACGCCTGCGACGCGCCGACGCCCAGCACCTCCTCGGGCTTCTTGCCGATGACCCCGTCGCGGCTGACGCCGTAGAGCTCGAGGAACGCCTCGTTGACGAACACGTAGCGGCGGTCGGCGTCGAGGTAGACGACCGGCTCCGGGATGTTGTCGGTGAACAGGCGCAGCTGCTTCTCGCGCTCGGCCAGCTCCTGCTCGGTCTGCTTGAGGTCGTGGATGTCGTATTCGGTGCAGTAGAGCCCGCGCACCTTGCCGGTCGAATCGAGGTCCGGCGCCATCCGGCCGTGCATCCAGCGCCGCTGGCCGTTGGCGTTCTGGCCGATGCGCTCGTACTCGACGTGCTCGCCCACCTGCGCGCGCTTCAGGATCGGGCGCAGGAACGACGCGACGTCGGATGCCATCACCTCGAAGGGCGTCTTGCCATAGATCTCGTCCTGCGGCTTGCACACCCAGTTCGCGAACGCCTGGTTGACGAACGTGTAATGCAGGCTCTTGTCGAGGTAGGCGATCGGGCCCGGAATGTTGTCGGCGAACAGCCGCAGCTGCTGCTGCTGCGACTTCAGCGCCTCGCGAACGCGGACATCGTCCTCGATGTCGTTCCAGACGACGAATGCGCCCCCGACGCGGCCGCCCATCTCGCGGTCGGGGAACAGTGTCACCCGCACCCAGCGCAGCTCGCCCGTGGCACGGCGCTCGCGCCGCTCGTAGGACACCGTCGCGCCGGCGAATGCGCGCTCGATGTAGCCCTGCATTTCGGTCAGCGCGTCCGAGGGCAGGAAATCGGACAGCGCGTGACCCAGCAGGTCGTCCGCCTGCACGCCGATCCAGTCGGCGAACGGCTTGTTGGCGAAGCGCAGGCGCAGCTGTCGATCGAAGTGCAGGATCGGCAGGCCGACGCTGTCGGTGACCAGTCGCAGCCGGTGCTCGCGCTGCCCCGCCTCGAGCTCGAGGCGTTTCAGCTGGTCGACGTCGCTGAACGTCGCGAGGAAACCGCGGACATGGCCCTGCTGGTTGCGATCCGGAAAATACTCGACGCGCACCCAGATCGGTGCGCGACCCGGCACCGCCAGCTGCCATTCGTAGCCGGTGCGCTCGCCGCCGAGCGCCGCTTCGACATAAGCGCTGAAGACCTGGTAGCTTTCGCGACCCAGGACCTCGATGACCTCGTGCCCCAGCACCTCGTCGACCCGCTTTCCGAGCCAGTCGAGCAGCGCCTTGTTGGCGAAGCGATAGCGCTGGTTGCGGTCGATGTAGGCGAGCGGTGTGCCGAGCGCGTTCAGCTTGCGCTGCGACAGCGCGAGCAGGGGTCCGCGGTCGAGCGCCTCCCCGACCGTGTGGGGTACCGGCGCCAGATCGAGGCGGCCGAGCGAGCGGGTCAATGCCACGGACGGGTCGAAGGATTGGGTCGGGTCAAGGGGGCCAAGCCTTAGGGGGAAAGCAAGGATCGGGCCCGCTTTCCGGGCCCCCGGATGCCGCCGAATGCCCGAAAACCACCGCCGGCCGCCCCCGGGGCGTCGCGGACCGCGCGGCGGCCGATCCGACGCCGCAGTTACAATCCGCGTCACCAAGCAACGCCGGACGGCATCGAGCAGTCCGGCCCTGCGCGTGCGGCCGTTGCGCGGCGCCCTCGGCGGCGCTGCCGCGGGCGCGCCCGGCGCTACAGAACGAAAGCCGTCGATGCCCGACTCACCTGTCGCTGCCCTGCTTCGCCGCCTGCTGCGCGCGGTTTGCCGCGTCGCCCCCCTGCTCGTTCCGGCGCTCGCGAATGCGGCAACCGGATCGCTCCCCGAGCCACCTGCCATTGCAGGCGTCCCGATCGACTTCATCCTTTTCGCGCTGATGCTGCTCGGCGTCGCGCTGTTCCACCATCACACCCTCAAGGTCGCGTTGACCGGACTTGGCATCATCACGCTGTTCAAGGTGCTGGCGTCGCCGTTCGCCGAAGGCGCCGGCATGGAGGGCTTGATCGCGCACCTCGGACATGAATGGGTGCTCCTCGCCAACCTGCTCGGACTGCTGCTCGGTTTCGCCCTGCTGTCGAAGCATTTCGAGGCGAGCAAGATTCCGGCATGGCTGCCGCGCCTGCTGCCCGACGACTGGAAAGGCGCGTTCCTGCTGCTGGTGATGATCTTCGTGCTGTCGTCGTTCCTCGACAACATCGCTGCAGCGCTGATCGGCGGAACGATCGCGGGCGTGGTGTTCCGCGGCAAGGTCCACATCGGCTACCTCGCCGCCATCGTCGCCGCGTCCAACGCCGGCGGCTCGGGCAGCGTCGTCGGCGACACGACGACGACGATGATGTGGATCGCCGGCGTGTCGCCGCTGTCGGTGCTCGAAGCCTACATCGCGGCCGTGGCGGCGGTGGCGATCTTCGGGATCCCCGCCTCGATCCAGCAGCAGCGCTACTCGCCGATCGTGCGCGAGTCCCCGGCCGGGATCCGAATCGACGGCGCGCGCGTGTTCATCGTCGCGCTGATCCTGCTGACGGCGATCATCGTCAACGTCGTGGTCAACCTGCGCTTCAACGCCTGGTCGGGCCGGTTTCCGTTCATCGGCGCCGCGGTGTGGATCGCGCTGCTCGCCTGCGTCCCATTGCGCCGACCGCACTGGGAGGAGCTTCCCGGGGCATTCAAGGGCTCACTGTTCCTGCTGTCGCTGGTGCTCGCCGCGTCGATGATGCCGGTGCAGAAGCTCCCGGAGGCGTCGTGGCACGTCGCGCTGGGCCTGGGCTTCATCTCGGCCGTGTTCGACAACATTCCGCTCACCGCGCTGGCGCTGAAGCAGGGTGGCTACGATTGGGGATTCATCGCCTTCGCAGTGGGCTTCGGCGGCTCGATGATCTGGTTCGGCTCCTCCGCCGGGGTCGCGCTCACCAACCTCTTCCCCGAGGGCAAATCGGTGTTCGCCTGGCTGCGCGCGGGCTGGCATGTCGCGCTGGCCTACGTGGTCGGTTTCGCGCTGCTGCTCGTCGTCCATGGCTGGACACCGGATGCGCCCCATCGATTAGACTCGGGTACGCGCCACATCCCGACGGCAACCGAGGGGGCAAATCGATGAAGACGGCACTCCAGCTTGCAGCATTGGTCCTGATGCTCGCCGCCCGGGCGGTCATGGCACAGGACGTGATCTTCTACGAGTACCCGGACTTCGGAGGCGGCTCGTTCAGCGCCAACGACCCCATTCCCGATCTCGCCAACACCGGGTACAACGACCGCGCAGGCTCGCTCGTCATCCGTTCGCGAATGTGGCAGGTGTGCACCGATGCGAACTACCAGGGCCGCTGCGTCACGCTGCAACCGGGCGAATACCGCGACCTGGCACCGATGGGATTCTCGGGCAACATCTCGTCGGCGCGTCCGATGGGCTACGGACCCGCGGGGGCCCCGGGGGCGGGGGCGACGCCGGTGCCCGGGCCCGGAGGGCGTGGCGGCCCGGCGGTCATCCTGTTCGACGATTTTCAGCAAGCAGGTCGCCAGTTCGCGGTCGACGGCCCCGTCGAGAATCTCGACCGAAGCGGGTTCAACGACCGTGCCCGTTCGATGATCATCAACGCAGGGCGCTGGGAGCTGTGCCGCGACGCCTACTTCCGCGGCACCTGCGAGGTGTACGGCCCCGGGCGCTACAACGCGATCGGCGACCTGTCGGGCGAGCTGAGCTCGCTGCGCCCGGCCGGGGGACCGCTCGCGCAACCCGGTGGCTATCCGCAGAACTGGGGCCGGGAGGTCCGCGCGGTCCTCTACAGCAATCCCGATTTCCAGGGGCAGCAGTTCGTGATCAGCGGGGATATCGTGCGCAACCTCGCCAACAGCGGGTTCAACGATCGCGCGCAGTCGATCCGCGTCGAGCAGGGCTTCTGGATCTTCTGCAGCGACGCCGATTTCGGCGGCACCTGCCGCACCTTCGGGCCCGGCGACTACGCGAGTCTCCCCTGGGGCCTCGACAACGCAGTCTCCTCGGGCCGCCGGATCAGCAGTGAAAATCCGTACAGCGGCGCGCCGAACTGGCGCCGCTGACACCAGCCGATGCCGATCGTCGACGACATCGCCGGATTGCGCCGCATCCTCGCGCGCTCGCATACGATCGCCGTCGTCGGGCTGTCGGCGCAGTGGCACCGCCCCAGCAACTTCGCCGCGAAGTACATGCAGGCGCATGGCTACCGCGTCATCCCCGTGAACCCGACCTACGCGTCGGTGCTGGGCGAGACCTGTTATCCGAGCCTGCGCGCGATCCCGTTGCCGGTCGACATCGTCGACTGTTTCCGCAAGGCCCCCGAGATGCCTGCGCTCGCCGAGGATGCGGTCGCGATCGGCGCCAAGGTGTTCTGGATGCAGCTCGGCATCGAGAACGACGCGGCCGCCCGGCGCGCCTCGGATGCGGGACTCGACGTCGTGATGAACCGCTGCGTCAAGATCGAGCACGCACGCATCATGGGCGGCCTCAACTGGGCGGGCGTCAACACCGGTGTGATCTCGTCGCGCAGGTCCGTCGTTTCCTAGACCACGCCCGCCACCGGCCCATGCCCGACCATCCTTTCGGATTCGACACGCTGTGCCTGCACGCGGGCCAGATTCCCGATGCGCAGACCGGCGCCCGGGCCCTGCCGATCTACCAGACGACGTCGTTCGTGTTCGACGACGCCGACCATGCGGCGTCGCTGTTCAACCTGCAGACCTTCGGCAACGTCTACTCGCGGATCTCGAATCCGACGGTGGCCGCACTCGAGGAGCGCGTCGCGGCGCTGGAGGGCGGCCGCGCAGCACTGGCGGCCTCGACCGGGATGGCGGCGCAGATGCTGGCGCTGGTCACGCTTGCGCACGCGGGCGATCACATCGTCGCCGCCCGCACGCTCTACGGCGGCTCGTACTCGCAGCTCGCGGTCACCCTCGCCGATTTCGGCATCGAGACGACGTTCGTCGACGCCGACGATCCCGCGAATTTCCGCCGCGCGGTGAAGGCCAGCACCAAGGCGCTGTATGCGGAAACGATCGGCAATCCGCAGCTCAACGTCGTCGACATCGCGGCGCTGGCCGAGGTCGCCCACGAGGCAGGGGTGCCGCTCGTCATCGACAACACGCTGGCCTCCCCCTATCTGTGCCGGCCGCTCGATCACGGCGCCGACATCGTCGTGCATTCGCTGACCAAGTACCTGGGTGGACACGGCACGACGATGGGAGGCATCGTCGTCGAGTCGGGCCGGTTCCCCTGGGACAACGGCAGGTTCCCGCAGATGACCGAGCCCTCTCGCGGCTACCACGGCGTCATCTTCCACGAGACCTTCGGCGACTTCGGGTTCACGATGAAGATGCGCATGGAGACGATGCGCACGCTCGGTCCCACGCTCTCGCCGCTGTCCGCCTTCCTGCTGCTGCAGGGCATCGAGACGCTGCATCTGCGAATGCCGCGGCATTGTGAATCCGCGCTCGCCGTCGCCCGGCACCTGGCGCAGCACCCGGCCGTGGAATGGGTCAACTACCCGCTGCTGCCAGGCAATCCCGCGTACGCACTGGCGCAGCGCTATCTGCCGCGGGGCGCGGGCGGCATCCTGACCTTCGGCGTCAGGGGCGGCGCGGCCGCGGGCGTACGCTGCATCGAGTCGGTGCAGTTCCTGTCGCACCTCGCCAACATCGGCGACGCAAAGTCGCTGATCATCCACCCCGCCTCGACGACCCATCGCCAGCTCGACGAAGGCGAGCAGCGCGCCTCCGGCGTGTTGCCGGAGATGATCCGCCTGTCGGTCGGGCTCGAGACGCTCGACGATATCCTGTGGGACCTCGACCAAGCACTGGAGAAATCGCAGCAATGAACCGTTATCCCACCGTTCCATGGCCCTGGGCCGGACTGATCCTCTGCGTGGCGCTGCTCGGCCAGGAGGTCCTGTTGCGCTGGTTCGGCAGCGAGCCTTCGTTGTCCGAGGCCGCGTACCGCGTGATGGTGATGACGATCGGCGTGGCCTCGGCTGCACTGATCCTGCTACCGCCGCGCAGGCCCGCCTACATCCTCGGCTTCGTCGTTTGCGCGGCGCTGATCGGGTGGGCGCTGTGGCTGCAATACGGCGAAGGCCTCGAGCCCTGCCCGCTATGCGTGTTCCAGCGCGTCGCAGTCATCGTGGTCGGCATCGTGTTCCTCATCGCGGCCATCCACAACCCGCAACGGGGAGGCGCGAAATTCTACGCGGTGCTGACGCTGATCGCCGCCGGCGCCGGCGCGGCGTTCTCCGCACGACAGGTCTGGCTGCAATCGCTGCCGAAGGACCAGGTGCCGGAATGCGGCCCCGGCCTGAACTACATGCTGAACACCCTGCCTTTCACCGACGTGATCCGCAAGGTGCTCGAGGGCAGCGGCGAGTGTGCCGAGAAAGGCTGGGTGTTCCTCGGACTCTCGATCGCCGGCTGGACCTTCGTGTTCTTCCTGTCGATGATCGCTGGCGCATTCGCCCTGGTCCGGCGCGACTAGCTCGAAGCCTGTCCGCGGGCGACGACCGCCCGCCCCCATCGCGCCTCACGGCGGCAGCGCGCCCGGCCGTAGTCCACAGCTCGTGCGCCCAGACACATTCCGGCGCGCCCCCGCGGGCCTCACGCACCGGTCAAACCGCCGGTCGGCGTGGCACCGTACTTGCTGATGGCGTGGTGTTCGCCGCTCGCATTCGAAGACAACCCGACGCGATCGACGGATCCGCTCCATTGGTATCACAGCGCGGGCGCCGAT
>DAHUXO010000120.1 GCA_027307095.1 Betaproteobacteria bacterium
CAGCCACAGCGGCAGGCCGACCCATGGTGTGACGCCCTCGGCGACCAGCGTCGCCTCGTCGATCCATGCGGGTTCCGGCAGCGAGGGTGACGCGGCAACCGCGCGCAGCGTGTCGACCAGGTCGCCCATCGTCCACTGCCCGCGCGGACTGCAGGCATTGAAAGTCCCCGGCACGTCGCCCTCGGCGAGGTCGAGAGTGAACGTGGCCAGATCGCGCGCGTCGATGAACTGCAGCGGGCGCTCGGGCGGCGCCGGAACGACCGCCCGCGGTTCGCGATCGCCGAGCAGTTCCGGGTGCACGAAGCGCGCGACCCAGTAGCCGAAGCGATCGGTCGCGTCATGCGGCCCGACGATGAGGCCCGGCCGGACCTGCGTCGCCCTCGCCCCGAAGATGCGACCGACGGCAGTCTCGCAGGCGGCCTTGAGGGCGCCGTAATTCGGCATGATGTCCTCGGTCGCGGGATCGGCGAGGACTGCGACGGGCGTGCGCTCGTCCTGCCCCGGCCGCGACACGTCGGCATAGACCGACAGCGACGACACGAACAGGTAGCGCGCGATCCGGGAGGCCAGCAACCGGGCGCTCGCCTCGACGACGCGCGGCACGTAGCCCGAGCAGTCGACCGCTGCGTCGAAGCGGGCACCGTCCAGGGAAGCGAGTCCGGGTGCAATGCGCGGATCGCGATCGCCGGTGAGCGCGGTCACCCGACCGTGCCACGGAACCGGCGTCCTGCCACGCGTGAAGATCGTCACGTCATGGCCGCGTGCGAGCGCGGCCTCGACCAGATGGCGGCCGAGGAAACGCGTGCCACCGAGGATCAGCAGTCTCATCGCCGAATCCGGGCCTGCGGGCTCACCGCAAGGCGATCCGGCGCAGGATCTCCGCGTGCAAGGCCGGATCGCCGCAGGCGAGGACATCGCCGCCGCGCTGGCACGAGGCGCCCTCCCAGTTGGTCATCACGCCGCCCGCGTACTCGATCAGCGGGATCAGCGCCTGGACGTCGTAGGGCTGCAGCCCGGTCTCGATCACGACGT
Organism: Betaproteobacteria bacterium; assembly: GCA_027307095.1. Taxonomy (GTDB): domain Bacteria; phylum Pseudomonadota; class Gammaproteobacteria; order Burkholderiales; family Casimicrobiaceae; genus VBCG01. The sequence goes on from DAHUXO010000120.1 coordinate 1,033, forward strand.
CGGTCAGACCCATCGCGACCTGCGTGTAGCAGTAGCAGTCGCCGCCGTAGCGCACGAGGCGCGTGCCGTCGGTGGCCGCGCGCCAAGCGTGCATCTGCCTGACCGAGACGAAGTGCCGGGGGTCGGTCGTCGCGACGATCGCGTCCTCGACCCGCGGGCAGCGGCGCGTCGCGAGCCGCCGTCGCTGGTCGTGGCGGCGCCATTCGGAGGCGCCGTCGCAGGCGACGAAGGATTCCTCGACGTACGGCTGATGGACGACGCCGACGACCGGCCGCGTTCCGTCGTTCAGCGCGATCAGCGTCGCCCAGTGCAGCTGGCCGAGGATGAAGCTGCGCGTGCCGTCGATCGGGTCGATCACCCAGGTGAGCGGCGCGGTTCCCGCTTCGACGCCGCGCTCCTCGCCCTCGATGCCGTGGCCGGGCCAGTCGCGCATGATCGCCTTGCGAATCACATCCTCCGCGCCGCGATCGGCTTCGGTGACCGGGTCGTAGCCGCGTGCGCCGCCCTTGTCGTCGACGGCGATCGGCACGCGAAAATGCGGAAGGATCGACGCCCCCGCCTCACGCGCGGCAGCAAGCGCGAACTCGGCATACGCGGCATTGCCGGCAGCCATCATCGCGATTTCCCGCTGTCGTCGCGCGCGGCGATCATGTCAGCGCGGGACGATCGCCACGCCTGCGAGCTTTTCCTGCGCCTCGATCAGCGACGGCACGAACCTGTCGCCGAGACCCAGTGCATTCGCCGTCACCAGGCTCTGGTGGACCGCCTCGCCGATGACCGACGGGATCATCATCGATTCGGTGAAATGCGTGTAGTAGCGCAGGTCCTTCGTCGCGTTCGAGAGCGTGAACTTGAGCCCGGCCAGGTCGCCTTCGAGCATCCTGCCGACGACCATCTGGAACAGGCCCGAATTGACCGCGCCGGCCGAGATCACTTCGTGGAGCTTGCGGATCGACAGGCCCGATTTCGCCGCCGCCGCGCAGGCCTCGGCGCTCGCCGCGCAGATCGCCTGCGCGAGGAAATTGTTGATGAGCTTCAGCATGATGCCGTGTCCCGCAGGGCCGGCGTGGAAGATGTTCTCGCAGAACGCTCCGAAGACCGGCTTCAACTCTTCGAATGTCGCGTCGTTCGCGCCGACGATGATGTTGAGCCGCCCCTGCTCGGCTTCCACCGGCGTGCGCGCGAGGGGAGCGTCGACGAAGCGCACGCCCTTGGGCGCCAGCGCGTCGCGAATCCTTGCCGTCGTCGCGGGCTCGCTGGTCGACGTGTCGACGATGACGAGACCCGCCTTCGCGCCGCTCGCGAGCCCCTCGGCACCGAACACCACCTCCTCGACCTCGGGCGCGCCGGTCACGCAGAGAATGACGATGTCCGAGTCGCGCGCGAGCGCGGCGTGGCTCGCGGCTTCGGTCGCACCCGCCGCGAGCAGGTCCTGCGCGTTGGCGCGATTGCGGTGCAGCTTCAGCGCGAGCGGATAACCCTTGGCGGCGAGGTTCTTCGCGATGCCGTGGCCCATCAGGCCGATGCCGACGAAACCTATTTTTGGCCGAGTCATGGTCCCTCTCCGTCGATGGTGAGCCTGCCGGGCATTGCCGTTGCGTCGCTGTCGATCCGCCGGGTGCGCCGCGGGATCATTGCACGGTGACGGGCCCTGTCATCCGGGCCATTGCGCGCCGTCGCTCGTGCAGCGTGATCAGCAGCCCGCTCAGCCCGATGACGCCCATTCCGGCGATCGTCATGCCGTCGGGGAAATAGCCGTAGACGACCCAGCCCATCAAGGTCGCCCAGACGAGCTGCATGTAGGTGAAAGGCGTCAGCGCGGAGGCAGGTCCGTGCTGGAAGGCGAGAATGAACAGGAAGTGCCCGAGCGTTCCGAGCAGCCCGCCGACCACGATCAGCACGGCATGCTGCCAGGGCATCTGCGCGGGCCAGTCGAGGCCCGGGGCCAGCGCGGTCATGACGGCAGCGCCCACGACCGCCGGATAGAACAGCAGCACGCGCGGGCTCTCGCCGTAGAGCACGCGGGTCATGATCTGGTAGGTCGCGTAGCACAGCGCCGCCAGCAGCGCGAGCAGCGACGCCCCGCGGAACACGTCGCTCCCCGGGCGAACGATCAGGAGCATCCCGGCCAGCCCGGCGACGACGAACGCGACGCGCGCAGGCGTCATCCGTTCTCCCAGGACGAGCGTGGCCATCAGGACCACCAGCACCGGCGTCGTGTAGTTGAGCGCGGTCGCGTTCGCGAGCGGCAGCGACCGCAGCGCTCCGACGAAGAAGAGCGACGACGCGAGCAGAACCCCGCCGCGAACGACCTGCAGCGGCAGGCGATCCGTATGGAACAGCCGGAGGCGCATGCTGGGGCCGAGCCACACCAGCATCGCGAGGAATTGCACCGTGTAGCGCGCCCACACCAGCACCGGCACCGAATAGCGCTGGGTCATGTACTTGGTGATCGTGTCGAGCATCGTGAAGCACAGGACCGACCCGAGGATCAGCAGGATCGACGACGTGGGGACGTGCGTGTGGCGCATCGAGCCGCCATTCTACCGGCGGACGCATGTCCCGGCCGGCCGGGAACGGGCGTCGCCATCGGGCGCCGACCGGCGGATCGCACCGCGGCCGGGCGCCGCGCAGCCCCGGGGCCGGCGGGCTTGCGCAATTCCCCCCGCAGGACTGCATAATGCGCATACCGGCCGGGGTAACACCGGCAACGATCAATCTGGAGGAGTCCGTCGATGATCACGAAACAGCCGCAACGCTGGGTGGCGCTCGCCGCCATCGCCTTGGGAACCGCGCTTTGCACGCTCGCACCCGCCGTCGCCAATGCCGCGGGAGCCGGCAAGCGCGACCGCGTCGTCATGCAGGTCAGCGACAACGATCCCGCCAAATGGAATCTCGCCCTCAACAACGCGGAAAACCTCCAGCAGGCGCTGGGCGCGAAGAACATCGACATCGAGATCGTTGCCTACGGACCCGGCATCAACATGCTCAAGGCCGAATCGATCGTCGGCAACCGGATCGACGACGCGATGAAGGCTGGCGTCAAGCTGGAAGCCTGCCAGGTCACGATGCGCAAGGCCAAGCTCACCAAGGCCGACATGCTGGACAAGATCGGCTACGTCCCCGGCGGCGTCATCGAGATCATGCACCGCGAGCAGGAAGGCTGGGCCTACATTCGACCGTAGCCGGGGCAGCCCGCCGACGACACCCGCTGCACGCGGACGGCCGGCCGCCTGCGCGCTCGGCGGCCCGCCCGTCGGCCGCGCATGGGTGGAGCGGGTGAAGGGAATCGAACCCTCGTATGCAGCTTGGGAAGCTGCCGTTCTGCCATTGAACTACACCCGCGCAGGGAATCCGGCCCGCAGCGCCTGCTGACGCCGGAACGCGGCGCGGCCCGCCGCGCCCATGCTGCCCCGGCCGCGGCTGCGCCATTCTAGCCTAGCGTCGCCCCCCGCTTGTTTCGGGATGTTTCCACCGGCCGGGGGCCGATGCGATCATCTACAATTCAGTCACTTGCCGGCACGCAGTCGAGGGCGCACCGAAACATCGCCCGCCCTGCGCGGTCTGACGCGCTGGCGTCGCCGGCCCTGCGGGCGACGCCCGCCCGCACGGCTTCGGCATCCAAGAGAATCGACAACATGACACGACCTCGGCGCGTCCTGATCGTCGCCGCCCTCGCATTGGTCGCCATCGGCGCGGGCAGCTACCTGTTGCGCGCGTCGCAGGGCGCAAGAGGACCCGCATCGAGGCCCGTACCCGCCGTTCCCGTGACCGCGGCAGCCGTCGTCGCCAAGACCGTCCCGGTCAGGCTGCGCGCCATCGGCAACATCGAACCCTACACGACGGTCGCGCTCAAGGCGCTCGTGGACGGCCAGATCGTCGCCGTCCGCTTCGCCGAAGGCGACGAGGTCAAGAAAGGGGCGGTGCTGTTCGAGATCGATCGGCGACCCTTCGAGGCGCAATTGCAGCAGGCACAGGCGAACCTGCTCAAGGACCGCGCGACCCTCGATCACGCGAGCGAGCAGGAACAGCGCTACAAGGACCTGCTCGAGAAGAAGTTCATCTCCCCCGATGCCTATGGCCAGGTGCGGACCAACGCCGAGACCGCGGCGGCGCAGGTGGGCGCCGACCAGGCCGCGATCCAGGGGATCCGGCTGCAGATCGAGTACTGCACGATCCGCGCACCGATCACCGGCTACGCCGGCAAGATCATGATCCAGCAGGGCAACCTGGTGAAGGCCAACGACACGAACGCGCTGGTGGTCATCAACCAGGTGCGGCCGATCTACGCGTCGTTCTCGGTGCCCGAGCAGGATCTCGACGCAGTGCGCCGCTACGATGCCGATGGCGAGCTGCAGGTGACCGCCGCCGTGCCGAAGGCGACCCATCCGCCGCTCGTCGGCAAGCTCACGTTCATCGACAACACGACCGACACCACGACCGGAACCATCCGGCTCAGGGCCTCGTTCCCGAACCTCGACAAGGCGCTGTGGCCCGGCCAATTCGTCGACGTCGTGCTGACGCTGACCCAGCAGAAGGACGCGATCGTGATGCCGGCGACCGCGGTCCAGAACGGACCGAATGGCCAGTACGTGTTCGTCGTGAAGCCCGACAACAGCGTCGAGCTGCGCAACGTGAAGATCGCACGCACCGAAGGCGACGACGCCGTCGTCGCGTCGGGTGTCGCCCCCGGCGACACCGTGGTGACCGCGGGACAGCTGCGCCTCGCGCCGGGGATCCACGTGAAGCTCGACACCGGCAAGAGCGCATGAGCTCCGCCCTGCGCGGGATGGACGCCGCGGCGCGGATCGGGCCTGCGGAAAGCGCAATGCGCGCGCCGCAGGGCTCCGGCCGACGGACCCCGACCAGGCAGGCCCCATGAACGTCTCCGCGGTGTTCGTCCGCCGGCCGGTGATGACGCTGCTGTTGATGATCGGCTTCGTCATCTTCGGCCTGGCCGGCTATCGCCTGCTGCCGGTGAACGCGCTGCCGAACGTCGATTTCCCGACGATCCAGGTGCAGGCGCAGCTGCCGGGAGCGAGCCCCGAGACGATGGCCTCGGCCGTCGCGACGCCGCTGGAGAAGCAGTTCTCGACGATCGCGGGCATCGACTCGATGACCTCGGTGTCGAACAACGGCCTGACGACGATCGTCATCCAGTTCTCGCTCGACCGGAACATCGACGCCGCCGCACAGGACGTGCAATCGGCGATCGCCGCCGCGGCGCGCTCGCTTCCGGCATCGATGCCGTCGCCGCCGACGCAGCGCAAGGTGAACCCCGCCGACTTCGCGATTCTGCTGCTCGCGCTCACCTCCGAAAGCCAGCCGCTGTCGACGGTCGACGACTACGCCGAGAACAACCTCGCGCAGAGGATCTCGACGATCAGCGGCGTCGCGCAGGTGCTGGTGTTCGGGTCGCAGCAGTACGCGGTGCGTGTGCAGCTCGATCCGAACCAGCTCGCGTCGCGGAACATCGCACTGACCGACGTCGAGCAGGCGATCGGCAATGCGAATGTCAACCTTCCGACCGGGACGCTGTACGGCGCCCAGCGCGCGACCTCGGTCACCGCGACCGGGCAGCTCAACGACGCAAAGGCGTACGGGCCGATCATCGTCGCCTACCGGAATGGGGCCCCGGTGCGTCTCGACCAGCTCGGGCGTGTCTTCGACAGCGTGCAGAACGACAAGATCGCCGCCTGGTACAACGGGACGCGTGGCATCGTGCTGGCCATCCAGCGGCAGCCCGGGACCAACACGATCGAGGTCGTCGACTCGATCCGCAGGATCCTCCCGTCGTTCCAGGAAGCGCTGCCACCGTCGATCAAGCTTTCGACGCTATACGACCGGTCCCAGTCGATCCGCGAGTCGGTGCACGACGTCGAGATCACGCTGCTGTCGGCGCTGGTGCTGGTCGTGCTCGTGATCTTCGCATTCCTGCGCAGCGTGCGCGCGACGCTGATCCCGAGCCTCGCGCTGCCGCTGTCCATCGTCGGCACCTTCGGGCTGATGTACGTGTTCGGGTACACGCTCGACAACATCTCGCTGATGGCACTGACGCTGTGCGTGGGATTCGTCGTCGACGACGCGATCGTCATGCTCGAGAACATCACGCGGCACATGGAGATGGGCGAGCCGCGGATGGTCGCGACGATGAACGGATCCAAGGAGATCGGCTTCACGATCATGTCGATGACGCTGTCGCTGATCGCCGTGTTCATCCCGGTGCTGTTCATGGGAGGCATCCTCGGGCGCCTGCTGCACGAGTTCGCGGTGACGATCATCGTCGCAGTGCTGATCTCGGGCGTCGTGTCGCTGACACTGACGCCGCTCCTTTGCAGCCGCATCCTGGATGCCGGACGGGAGGGCCGCCACGGCCGCCTCTATGCGGCGTCCGAGCGCGTCTTCAATGGCGCGCTCGGCGGCTACCGCAGCAGCCTGCAGTGGGCGCTCGGGCATCGCAGGACGGTGATGCTCGCGTTCGCCGCGCTGTTCGTCGCCACCGGGTTCCTGTTCGTCGAGATGCCGAAGGGATTCCTGCCCAGCGACGACGTCGGCCAGCTGTTCGTGATCACCGAGGCGGCGCAGGACATCTCGTTCGATGCGATGGCCAACCTGCAGCAGCAGGTCGCCGCCGAGATCCGGCGCAATCCGCACGTCGAGAGCGTGATGGCGTTCGCGGGCGCGGGCGGCCCGACCGGCGCGCTCAACCAGGGCCGCATCTTCGTGACCCTCAAGCCTCGCGGCGAGCGGCCCGACGCCGACACGATCGTGCAGGAGCTGCGCCCGAAGCTGCAGAACATCCCCGGCATACGCGCATTCGTGCAGAACATCCCGGCGATCCGCATCGGCGGCCAGCTGACCAAGAGCGTGTATCAGTACACGCTGCAGGGCGCCAGCACGACCGAGCTCTACCAGTGGGCGCCTCGCGTCGAGGCGAAGCTGAAGACGCTGCCGGGGTTGACCGACGTCACCAGCGATCTGCAGATCACGCAGCCGCAGATCAGCGTCAAGATCGACCGCAACAAGGCGTCCACGCTCGGGGTATCCGCACAGGCAATCGAGAACACGCTCTACGACGCCTACGGCTCACGCCAGGTCTCCACGATCTACGCGCCGACCAACCAGTACTGGGTCGTGATGGAGCTCGAGCCGCGCTACCAGACCGACCCCTCGGTGCTGTCGATGCTCTACGTGCGCTCCAGCACCGGGGCGCTGGTGCCGCTCAACGCCGTCGCGACGCTCGAGCCGACGGTGGGGCCCCTGGCCGTGAATCATCTCGGGCAGCTTCCCTCGGTGACGCTTTCGTTCGACCTGCAACCCGGCGTTGCGCTGTCGCAGGCGATCGACGAGATCCAGGGCGCGACCGCCGACATGCGGATGCCGGCGACGATCAATGGCTCGTTCCAGGGTGCCGCGCAGGCGTTCCAGGCCTCGCTGAAGGGCATGGGCATCCTGCTGGCGTTCGCGATCTTCGTCATCTACCTGGTGCTGGGCATCCTCTACGAGAGCTTCATCCACCCGGTGACCATCCTGTCGGGTCTCCCGACCGCCGGGTTCGGCGCGCTGGTCACGCTGCTGATCTTCGGTGACGTGCTCGACATGTACGCGTTCGTCGGAATCATCATGCTGGTCGGCATCGTCAAGAAGAACGCGATCATGATGATCGACTTCGCGATCGACGCGCAGCGCAAGGAGGGCAGGGCGCCCGAGGATGCCATCTTCCAGGCCTGCATGACGCGCTTCCGGCCGATCATGATGACGACGATGGCGGCACTGATGGGCAGCCTGCCGATCGCGCTTGCGCTGGGTGCCGGCGGAATGGCCCGGCGCCCGCTGGGGCTCGCGGTCGTCGGGGGCCTCGTGGTGTCGCAGCTGCTGACCCTCTACATCACGCCGGTCGTCTACGTGTATTTCGAGCATTTCCGGGCCTGGGTCGCGCGGCATGCGCGTCGCGGGCGGCCGCAACCTGCGCCCGCCTCTGCGGACTGACCGCCGATCAGGTGCGCGGCGCTCCAACGTCCGCGAACGCTTCGGCATGGGCGCTTCGCTGTGCGCCCGTCGCCGCGCGCCCATCGATGCGCCAGCGTCGAACACCGGGTCTGACCCGGTTTTCGCGAAGCGGCGAGTCGGCATGATCAGAGCAGATCGTTGAACGCGAATCCCGCGCCGATCACCGTCTGGCGGAAGTTGTAGTCGATCAGGCTCTCTCCGTACCCGGTGAATGCCTGCAGGTAGAACCGGAACGGGCCGATTGCCGGCGCCGACCATTCGATCTGCGCGGCGCCCTTGCCCGTCGCCGGGTTGCCGCGGCCGGTCAGCGTCAGGGTCTGCTTGCCGTGGCGCCACAGCAGCGTCACGTCGCCGTAGCCCAGGTAGTCGGTGATGTCCGGATTGTCGTCCTTCGCTGCACTTTCATGGATGCGCACCCACGGTCGGATGAAGAGCGCGACCTTGCCGACTGCGAAATGATCGTCCTCGACGCCGAACTGCGCATAGATGCGGTTCCAGCTGCGCGACATGGGATCCGAGCGCCCGTTCGACTGGTGGACGAACCCCAGGTTGAGGAGCTGCCAGCGAAGATCGCCGGCGAGAGGCATGTCGGGCTGCGTCACGAACATGAGCTCGGGCTGATAGTCGGTTTCGCGGAATGGACGCGACTGCGATGCGTTGAACATCTGCCAGTCGCTTTGCTGGGTGTAGCCCAGCCACGTCGCGAAGCCGAGGCCTTCGCTCTCCCACAGGCGCGCCTTGAAGCTCAGCTGGAACTTCAGCTCGTCGCGCTGGATGTCCGCAGGGCCCCCGGTGTCGGGATGGCTCGGCGTGGCCGGCACCGCATCGACCCGGTCGGAATGACGGACCATGACGTAGTTGGCGTTGTGCAGCCGGATCAGGAATGGATAGCGGGCCGCGTCGTCGTAGCGCGACCAGCGTTCCCCGATCATCGAGCGATTCGCGTCTTCCGCCGTCGACGCCTGGGGCGGGGCGATCCGCCCGAGCGGGCGCTGGTCTCCGCCGCGTCCGGCGGCGGTCGAAGGCAATGGCCCGGCGACGGCGTCGTAACATGCGAGACGCGCCCGATCGTCGGCAATGCGCGCACATGCGGCGATGTCGCCTGCGTGCGCCCGAACGGCGGCGAAGATGCACAGGCAGAGCGGGAGGAGGCGCAGCGGATGTGAATGCATGAGACCGGTCATCGCGGCACGGAACGCCGCGGCAAGTGCAATGC
>DAHUXO010000121.1 GCA_027307095.1 Betaproteobacteria bacterium
GACGAGCAACTCGACGATCAGCGCCAGCATCGCGCCCTTGGCCCCGCCCATTGGCAGCATCGATCCCTCGAGCGCAGCGTTCGGGTCGGTGGTCGGGGCCCCCGTCTTGTCCAGCGCCCAGCCCAGCGGAATCGCCCGGCCCTCCTTCGCCGCGACCATCACCTTGCCGCGCGCGACCTCGGACAGCGACAGGTCGATCGTCAGCGACAGTCCTTCGCGCCGCGGAAACACCGCCGCGATCGGATTGGTGCCGAAGATCGGCCTCCCGCCTCCGGCAGCGGGCATCGCTGCGGGGGAATTCCCGAACGCCAGGCCGACCATGCCGGCCTGCGCGACGGGCCCGAGGTGATACGCGGCAACCCCGAAATGATGGCTGTTGGTGACGCCTGCGAAAGCGACGCCGGATTCGCGAGCGCGGCGGATCGCCTCGGCGACGGCGAGCGCGCAGGCCGGAAATGCGAGCCCGCAGCCCGCGTCCACCAGCACCGCTCCGCCTTTTGCCTTGACGACGCGCGCAACGGCCTGCCCGTCGGCGCGACCGTTGGCAAGATGCGTCGCATACTGGGGAACGCGCGACACGCCGTGCGAAGCGAGCCCCTGGCGATCCGCGTCGACCAGCGCCTGCGCAGTGGCAGCCGCCATCGCCTCGGATGCCCCGGCACGGCGCAGTGCGCGCGTCGCGAGATCGTTCAAGGCTTCAGGCGCGAATTTCGGCATCTCGATGTTCCCGTTTTCGATCGGCGGACGCGGCCGCCGGTGGTTTCGTCAGCTCGCAAGCGCCGCGGCGACCTTCTCGGCGATCATCGTCGACACGCGCAGATTCGATTCATGCGTCAGGCCAGCGACATGCGGCGTCAGCAGGAGCCGCGGGCAACCGGCGAGCGGCGAGCCCGCGGCGAGGGGCTCGCGCTCGAAGACGTCGAGCGCCGCCCCGCCGAGCGTGCGTGCCGCCAGCGCCGCGGCGATGGCGCCCTCGTCGACGACGCCGCCGCGCGACGTGTTGATCAGGATGGCGCCCGGTCGCATCGACGCGATCCCTGCCGCGTCGATCAGGTTGCGCGTACCCGCGGTCAGCGGCACATGCAGCGACAGCACGTCGCAGCGTGCCAGCACTTCCGCGAAGGTCATGGCCGTCGTCTGCTCCTGCGCCCAGACGGGGGAATCCGCGGCGACCTGCGGATCGAAACCGACGGCCCGCATGCCGATCGCGCGGGCGAGCCTGCCGGTCTCCCGGCCGATCCCGCCGAAGCCGACCAGGCCGATCGTCTTGCCCTGGATTTCGCGACCGCCCGACAGCGCAGCCCGCGGCCAGTTCCCGGCCGCGACATCGACGCTCGACTGGTACGCACCGCGCAGCAGCAGCATCGCTGCCGCGACCACGTATTCGGCGACAGCGCGCGCATTCGCGCCCGTCGCCGGGATCACCTCGACGTTCCGGGCGTCGCAGGCGCCCGTGTCGATGTTGTCGAGGCCCACGCCCAGGCGTCCGACGACCCGAAGCCGCGGTGCGGACGCAAGCAGCGCGACGTCGACCTGCGTGCGATTGCGCACGATCAGCGCGTCCGCCTCCGCGAGGCGAGCCTGCAGGTCGGCAGGGCGGTCGACCAGGTTCCGGTCGTACACGACGTCGAATCGCCGCGCCAGCTCCGCGACCGCGTCGTCGTCCATGAACTCACTGATCACGATGCGCATGGCTGGTGGGTCAGGACCTTCGTCAGTGCGCCGCTGCATCCTGTCGCCTGCGTGCAGCGCGCTGCGCGGCGCCGCGGCGCCGCACTTCAGGTCGCGAACAGCTGGTTGATGTCGGCGAATGCCTTGAACTCTAGTGCGTTGCCGAAAGGATCGAGGAAGAACATCGTCGCCTGCTCGCCCGGCTCACCGCGAAAGCGCACGTAGGGCTCGATGACGAACTGCACGCCCGCCGCGCGGAACCGCCCGGCGAGCCCGTCCCAGGTACCGCGGTCGGTCACGACGCCGAAATGCCGGACCGGCACCTGCTTGCCGTCGACGAGACTCGTCGCGTCGGCCATCCGGCCGGAATCGACCTTGTGTGCGACGATCTGGTGGCCGAAGAAATCGAAATCGACCCAGTCGTCGCTGCTTCGTCCCTCGGCACAGCCGAGGAACCCGCCGTAGAAGCGGCGCGCCGCCTCGAGGTCGGTCACCGGGAAGGCGAGGTGGAAGCGCGGGTAATCCGGCGTCGGGAGGTGTCGTGTCACGTCGGTCGGATCCGCGTCAGTTCTGCATGCCCCATTTTCTCACGGTGCGCGTCTCGAGCGTCCTGAAGATGACGTTTTCGACGATCAGCCCGATGACGATCACGGTGAACAGTCCCGCGAACACGGCCGGGATCTCGAGCTCGTTCTTGTTCTCGTAGATGTACCAGCCGAGGCCGCCCGATCCCGACGAGACGCCGAACACGAGTTCGGCGGCGATCAGCGTCCGCCAGGCGAATGCCCAGCCGATCTTGAGGCCGGTCAGGATGGACGGGAATGCCGCCGGGATCAGGATCCGGATGACATAGGGCAGGCCGCGCAGGCCGTAGTTGCGCCCGACCATCCGCAGCGTGTTCGACACCGACAGGAAGCCCGAATGGGTGTTCAGCGCCACTGCCCACAGCACCGAGTGGATGATGACGAAGATGATGCTGCCCTCGCCGAGTCCGAACCAGATCAGCGCGAGCGGCAGCAGCGCAATCGCCGGCAGCGGATTGAACATCGACGTCAGCAGCTCGAGGAGGTCGGTGCCGATCCGCGTCGTGATCGCGACCATCGTGAGCACCGCAGCGCATGCGATGCCCGCCGCGTAACCCTTCACCAGCACGGAGAGCGAGGTCAACGACTTGGTGACGAGCTCGCCGCTGGCGAAGCCCTTCACGAACGCATGGATCGTCGAACCGAAGGTCGGGAACAGCAGCGGGTTGTTGAGCTGGCTGGCGTAGATCTGCCAGGCTGCGGCGAGCAGGACGAGCAGCACGAACTTGCGGACCGCACCGACGTTGGTGATCCTCTCCCACGTCGACAGCGGCTTCTGCACGATCCCGAAGGCCTCGGAGGCGATCGGCTCCCGCAGGATCTCGGGTCTCCCCGATGGAACGATGGCCGAATTCGTCATTCGGTACCCCCTTCGATGGTATCTGCGAACAGCATCGAATGAATGCGCTTCTCGAGTGCAGTGACGATCGCCCCGTCGGCGCCCGCGGGAAGGCTGTCGATCTCGGCCTTGACCTGACCCGGATGCGGCGAGAGCAGCAGGATGCGGCTGCCGATCTTGATCGCCTCGGGAATCGAATGCGTGACGAACAGCACGGTGAAGCGCGTGCCCTCCCACAGCGACAGCAGCTCGTCCTGCATCTTGCGCCGCGTAAGCGCATCGAGGGCCGCGAAAGGCTCGTCCATCAGGAGGATCGCCGGCTCCATCGCCATGCCGCGGGCGATCGCCACGCGCTGCTTCATGCCGCCGGAAAGCGTGTGCGGATAGCTGTCGGCGAATTTGGAGAGGTTGACCTTCGCGATGTACTCCATCGCTTTCTCGTGCGCGGCCTTGCGCGACAGGCGCCCGCCGGTGCGCAGCGGGAACATGACGTTCTCCTTGACCGTGCGCCAGGGCAGGAGCTGGTCGAACTCCTGGAACACCATCATCCGGTCGGGGCCCGGTCGCCGGACGGCCTGCCCCTTCAGCCGGATCTCGCCCTCGACCGGCTGCATGTAGCCCCCGACCGCCTTGAGCAGGGTCGACTTTCCGCAGCCCGACGGGCCGAGCAGCACGAAACGGTCGGAGTTGTAGATGTCGAAGTCGACGCGGTAGGTGGCGGTGACCAGGTGATCCTTGGTCTTGTACTGCAGGGTCACGCCGCGGACCTCGAGCAGCGGGCCCGCGTGCGTATCGTTCTTCATCGAGGAAGCCATGGCAGTCTGTCCAGGTCGACGTTGCCCCCGGACAGGATCACGCCGACGCGCGAACCCCTGACCGCGGTGGAATGTTCGAGGAGGCTCGCGAGCGCGACGGCGGCCGACGGCTCGACGACCTGCTTCATCCGCTCGAAGATCATGCGCATCGCGCGAACGATGCCCTGCTCGCTGCAGGTGTGCAGCGCGCCGACGTGCGCCCTGATCGCGGCGAGGGTGCGCGGCGCAAGCGACGTGCGCAGCCCATCGGCGATCGTCGTCGTGGTCGCGAGCGCCTCGATCCTGCCCGAGGCGAAGCTGCGGGCGGCGTCGTCGGCGTTGGCGGGCTCGGCACCGATCACCTGCGTTTTCGGCGACACCGAGTGCACCGCAATCGCCGTTCCCGACAGCAGGCCACCGCCGCCGCAGGGCGCCACGACGACGTCGAGGTCGGGTGCCTCCTCGAGCAACTCCAGCGCCGCCGTGCCCTGTCCGGCGATGACCCGCGAATCGTCGAACGGATGGACGAGGCTCGCGCCGGTCTCCCGCTCGACGTCGGCGCACGCGGCCTCTCGCGCAGCGACCGTCGGCGCGCAGATCCGCACGCTCGCGCCGAAACGGCGGACGTTGTCCTGCTTCACCTGCGGTGCGTTCTCCGGCATCACGACCCACGCGGGGATGCCGCGGCGGCTGGCAGCATAGGCGAGCGCCGCGCCGTGATTACCCGACGAATGCGTGACCACGCCACGGGTCGCGACGTCGTCAGGCAGGCAGAACACGGCATTGCACGCGCCCCGCGCCTTGAACGCACCGATCTTCTGCAGGTGCTCGCACTTGAAATGCAGCACCGCGCCGACCTCGGCGTCGATGGACGCGCAGGTCATGACTGGCGTGCGATGCACGAGACCCGCGATGCGCGAATGCGCTGCTCGGATATCGGCGAGGTCCGGCAGGTCGGGCGCGCCTCCCCCGGTGGGCATCAGCTGCCCGGAAGATTGTGGACGTTCGGGAAGAAGAGGTCCTTCCACGACTCCGGCTTGACCTTGATCGAACCGATCTTGTACATGAAATCGGCGTACTTGGTCACGCCCTGCGGCGTCGTCGTGAAGACGATGTTCGGGTCGTTCAGCATGTGCAATACGCTGTCGAGGCTCAATTTGCTCTTGGCGAGCCTCAGGTAAGCCTCGGCGGCGGCCTTCTTGTCGCCGTTGATGATCTTCATCGACTCGTCGAGCGCCTCGACGAACGCGCGGTAGATCTTCGGGTTCTCGTTGCGGAATTTCGCCATCGTCCAGACCGTGTTGAACGTCACCGCCCCGCCCAGGACGTCGTAGGAATTCAGCACCAGATGGATGCCAGGGTGCTCGAGCTCCTGGTATTGGAACGGGGGCGAGCCGAAGTGACCGTTGATCTCGGACTTGCCGGAAAGCAGCGCAGTCATCGCGTCGGGATGCGACAGCGAGACCGTCAGGTGATCGAGCTTGTGCTCCTGGCCCGGGCCGAACACCTTCTCGGCCGCCATCTGCAGCGTCACCGCCTGGATCGAGATCTTGGCTGCCGGCATCGCGATCCGGTCCTTGTCCGTCAAGTCCTTGACCGACTTGACGGCAGGATCACTGCTGACGAGGTACAGCGGCATCGAGTTTATCGCGGCCACCGCCCTGACGTCGAGATTGCCGTGCGTCTTGGCCCACAGCGTGATCAGCGGGCCGACCCCACCCGACGCGAACTGGAGGCCCCCCGACAGCAGCGCGTCGTTCATCACGTTGCCGCCGGCGAACTTGGACCACGCGACCTTGACGTCGATTCCTTCGGCCTTTGCATGCTTCTCGATCAGCTTCTGGTCCTGCATGATCATCAGCGGCAGATAGCTGATCCCGTACTGCTCGGCGACGTGGATCTCGCTCATTTCCGCGCGTGCGGGAAGTGCCGCCGCAGACAGCGCCAAGGCGCAGACGAGCGCGAGCGCGCCTTTGGTCGAACGTTGCATGGTCTTCTCCTCCTGCTCGATCGTGAACATCCGGCGCCGGTCAGGCGCTCTCGTAGAGTCGTGTCAGCACGAACTCGCGATGGCCCAGCGCCTCGGCGGCCGTCAGGCGCCCGTTTGCGGTCCGGAACATCATGTCGAGCAGCTTGTCGCCGGCCTGGTCCATCGTGATCTCCCGCTGCAGCAGCCCGGAGGTGTCGACGTCGATGTGCTCGCTCATCGTGCGCACCGTGCGCGGATTGGCGCAGACCTTGATGACCGGCAGGATCGGATTGCCGATCACGTTGCCCTGCCCGGTCGGGAAGAAATGCACGGCAAAGCCCGACGCCGCACAGAGGGTGACCATCTCCGCCGCCGCCGACGAACTGTCCATGAACCAGAGGCCCGGATGCGTGGGCGCTTCGGCCTTGTCGAGTACGCCGTCGACCGTGCAGACCCTGCCGATCTTCTGGATGTTGCCCAGCGCCTTCTCCTCGATCGTCGTCAGCCCGCCGGCGATGTTGCCTTTCGTCGGCTGCGAATCGGAGAGGTCGCTCGTCTTGTGGCGCTCGATGACGCCCTGGTAGCGATCGAACATCCGCATGAAGTCGGCGCGGACCTTGTCGTCACGGCAGCGCGCCGCGACGAGTTGCTCGCCGCCTGTCAGCTCGGTCGTCTCGCCGAAGACGAGCGTGCAGCCCGCGGCGTAGAGCTTGTCGAACGCGTCCCCGACCGTCGGGTTGCCGCCGCAGCCCGAGGTCGTGTCCGACTCGCCGCACTTGGTCGACACCCACAGGTCCTTGAGGGGGCACTCGACACGGGCGAGCTCGCTCGCCCACTGGACGTACTCGCGGGCGATCTTCGACGCCCGCATGATCGTGTCGTGGTCGCCGTGCAGCTCGATGCCGAAGCCCTGGACCGGCTTGCCGGTCGCGGCGATTCCGTCGACGACCTTCTTCGTCCACTGCTCCTCGATTCCGATGACGACGACCGCTGCGACGTTGGGATTGCTCCCGGCGCCGATCAGCGTGCGGAAATGCAGATCGAGGTCCGCGCCGAACTGCAGGCGTCCGTAGGGATGCGGGATCGCGAGCGCGCTCTTGATGTTGTTGGCGACCGCTTCCGCTGCGGCGTTCGACAGATCGTCGACGGGCAGGACGATCACGTGATTGCGTACGCCGACGCGGCCGTTCTCGCGTCGATAGCCCTGGAAAGTCGTCTTCATCGTTACCACCGCTTGGTCTTGATGTTGTGCACGTGCGCGTGCGTTCCCTTCCGGATCGGCTGCACGACCTTGCCGATGTCCACCCCGTACTTGATGACCGTGTCGCCGACGGCCATGTCCTTCAGTGCAACCTTGTGCCCGATCGGAATGTCCTGCAGGCAGTCGAGCTCGATCGTCCGGTCCTGGTCGAGGACGAGGCCGGTCATCCTGGTGCCCGCCTTCATGCCTTCTACGACAACGACGGCGACCGAATCGTTGGGGTCGTGCAATACGCAATGAATCATCGATCACTCCGGGGAATGCAGCCGGCCGGACGGCCGGCGCGAAGAGCCTGAATCGTAGTGGCCGCTCCGCCCGCCGTCAACCGAGTTGAGCGCCTCGCAGCTTCGACCGCGGTCTTCGCCAGGAGTGCCCGCGCGCGCGCTTGCGCGTTTTCTCAGAATCCGAGAGAGGCCTGCGCCACCGGTGCAAAGCTGCGCCGGTGCGCGGGACAGGGTCCGTGCAACCCGAGTGCCGCGAGGTGTTCGGGAGTCCCGTAGCCCTTGTGACGCGCGAACCCGTACGCGGGGTATTCGCGGTCGAGCTCCATCAGCATCGCGTCGCGTGCGGTCTTCGCGAGGATGGACGCTGCCGCGATGACCGCGACATCGCGATCGCCCCGGACGATCGCGCGCGTCGGGCACGCGAGCTCCGGACAGCGGTCGCCGTCGACCAGTGCCTGGACCGGCCGAACCTGCAGTGCCTCGACCGCGCGCCGCATCGCGAGCAGCGTCGCCTGCAGAATGTTGAGCTCGTCGATCTCCGCCACGCCGCATGCCGCGACCGCCCAGGCGATCGATCGGGCACGGATCTCGACGGCGAGGCGCTCGCGACGTCCCGGCGACAGCAGCTTCGAATCGCGCAGGCCGTCGACCGGGCGTGCAGGATCGAGAATCACCGCGGCGGCGACGACCGGCCCGGCGAGGGGCCCCCGCCCCGCTTCGTCGATGCCCGCCACCAGCACCCTGGCGTCGCCTGCCGGTGCGGTCCTGCGCCCGCGTGCCGCCGGGGTCATGGCGGGGGACGCAGCGTGACCTTCGGTGCGCCCGGCGCCCTGCGCCGTCCCGGGGCCGCACCCAGCTCGGCGATCACCGCGTCGGCAGCCAGTGCGCCGGTATCGGCAGCGAGCCGCTGTCCGAAAGCCCCGAAGAGGGCCTCGAGCCGTCGCCGCGTCACCGTGTCGTCGAACAGGTTCAGCGCGGCCTGTGCGAGATTGTTCGGAGTCGCGTCCTCCTGCAGGAATTCCGGGACGACGAAGCGGCCGGCGAGAATGTTCGGCAGCCCGACCCAGGGCAGCAGTAGCTTGCGGCGCACGATCCAGGCGGTGAGCGAGGACACGCGGTAGAAGATCACGTGTGGACAGCGCGCGAGCGCCGCTTCGAGCGTCGCGGTTCCCGACGCGACCACCGCGACATCGGCCGCGCGCAGCGCGTCTCCTGCATGGCCGTAGAGCAGCGTGATCGGGAGCGCGTCGTGCCCTCCGCGGTGCTGCGCCTCGACGAACGCATCGCGGGTCGTGCGAGACACGAGTGGAACGACGAACTGAGCGTCAGGCCGCGCCTCGACGATCCGCGCCGCCGCGTCGAGCACCAGCCTGGCGTGCATCTCGATCTCCGAGAGGCGGCTTCCCGGAAGCAGCGCGAACAGCGGCGTCGCCGGCTTCTGCTTCAGGACCTCGCGCGTCGCGCGGCGCGTCTCGGGCCCGGCGGCGTCGGCCGCCATCGGGTGCCCGACGTAGGTCACAGGGATGCCTGCCGCCTCGTACAGCGGGGCCTCGAATGGAAAGAGCGCGAGCATCCGGTCGACGCCGGCGCCGATCGTGTCGAGGCGTTCCTTGCGCCATGCCCAGACCGACGGGCTCACGAAGTGCACGGTGCGAATGCCCTGCCGCTTGAGGCGCCTCTCGAGGCCGAGGTTGAAATCGGGTGCGTCCACGCCGACGAAAAGCGGGATACGCGATCCGACGACGCGTCGCGCAATCCGGCGGCGAAGCGCGATCAGCGACGGAAGATGGGCGAGGACCTCGACAAAGCCGCGAACGGCGAGGCGCTCCATCGGCGCCCACACCTCGCAACCTTCGGCCTCCATCCTGGGACCGGCGATGCCGGCGAAGCGGATGTCGTCGCGGCGCAGCCGCACTGCGCGGATCAGCGTCGCCGCGAGCGCGTCGCCCGACGCTTCGCCGGCGACGATGCCAATCGTGATTGGCGCCGCCTCCCCCGATGCGTCGCGCATTCCACCCCCGGGAAAAGTCGTGATCTTAGCGCACGGCCCCTCGCCCACGATTGCGCCGGATACATCGCCCTGGGATCGGTGTCTGGGCAGCGAAGCGGGGCGGTAAGCGAGCCCGGTCACCGCGCTGAGTTGCCGACGTCCTCGAGCCCGGTCAGCGCACGATGCCGCGGCCGGTTTCCGCGAGGAAGTCGACCAGCGGCTTGAGCAGCGGCGCATCGGCCGCGGCCTTCGCGAGCTCGGCGCGCGCGCTGTCGAGCGACAGGCCGGCCCGGTAGAGCGTCCGGTAGGCGCGACGCACGACCGCGATGTCGGCCGGCGAGTAGCCGCGCCGGCGCAGCCCCTCGTTGTTGGTTCCTGCCGGCTTCGCCGGGTAGCCCGCCACCGTCACGAACGGCGGAATATCCTGCAGCACGATCGTTCCGGCCGCGAGCATCGTGTGCGAGCCCACGCGGCAGAACTGGTGAACCCCGCAGAATGCGCCGAGCACCGCGAAATCGCCGATGCTGACGTGACCGGCGATCTGCGCGTTGTTCGAGAACGTCGTCTGGTTGCCCACGACGCAATCGTGCGCGACGTGCGTGTACGCGAGCATCCAGTTGCCATTGCCGATGGTCGTCGTGCCCCGGTCCTGCGCCGTTCCCGCGTGGATCGAAACGTACTCGCGGATGACGTTGTCATCACCGATCGTCGTCGTCGTCGGCTGGCCGCCGTACTTTCGGTCCTGCGGAATGTCGCCGACCGACGCGAACTGGAAGATCCGGTTGCGCGCGCCGATCGACGTGCGGCCGGCGATGACGACGTGGGGTCCGATGCGCGTCCCGGGACCGATGCGCACGCCGCCGCCCACGATCGAGTACGGCCCGATCTCGACGTCGTCGGCGAGCTCCGCGCCCGGATCGACGAGGGCGGTGGGATGGATCGCCGGCACGTGGCTAGACAGGCAGGGGCGGCACCGGCGGCACGTCGCGGATCGCCGCAAGCAAGGTCGCCTCGCAGACGAGCTGCTCGCCGACCGTCGCCCGCGTCCGGAACCGGCCGACACCGCGCACCGCCCGCTCGAGGTTGGCTTCGAGCATCAGCGTATCTCCGGGCACGACCTGCCGCTTGAAGCGCGCCTCGTCGATGCCGGCGAACAGCACCAGCTGGCTGCCGTCGCGGCGCGCGAACTCGGAGAGCATCGTGAGGAGTCCCGCGACCTGCGCCATCGCCTCGATGACGAGCACGCCCGGCATCACCTTGTATTCCGGAAAGTGTCCCTTGAAGAACGGCTCGTTGGCGGTCACGTTCTTCAGGCCGCGAATGAACCGCCCCGCCTCCCAGTCCAGCACACGATCGACCAGCAGCATCGGGTATCGATGCGGCAGCAATCGCTGGATCATGCCGATGTCGAGCTCCGCCAAGCTACCCTCCCCTAGACCGCACTGCCGTCGGGTTTCGCGCGCGCCAGAGTGCGCTCCAGCGCCTTGACCCGGTCGGCCAGCTCGCGCAGACGTCGCAGCTGCGACGCAACCTGCCTCCACTCACGATGCGCAAGCGCTGGAAACGCACCCGTGTACACGCCCGGCGCCCTGATCGACTCGTGGATCAGCGTCGCCGCTGATATTACCGTGCCGTCGGCGATCTCGAGGTGCCCCGAGATCATCGCTGCGCCTCCGATCCGGCAGCCGTGGCCAATCCGGGTCGAGCCCGCGATGCCGACGCACCCGGCGATTGCCGTGTGCGCCCCGATGACGCAGTTATGACCGATCTGGATCTGGTTGTCGAGCTTGACGCCGTCCTCGATCCGGGTGTCGTCGATCGCCCCGCGGTCGATCGTCGTGTTCGCGCCGATCTCGACGTCGGCGCCGATGACGACGCGCCCGATCTGCGGAATCTTCAGCCATCCGCCGTCGGCCTGGGCGAGCCCGAAGCCGTCGGCGCCGATCACCGCTCCGCTGTGGATCAGCGTTCGCGGCCCGATCACGCAGCGCGCATAGACGCTGACCCGGGCGTCGAGCACCGCATCTTCGCCGACCGACGCGCCTTCGCCGATCGTGCAGTGCGCGCCGATCGATGCGCGCTCGCCGATCGATGTGCGCGCGCCGATCACCGCGCAGGGCCCGACCGCCGCCGTCGCCGCGACGCTGGCCGACGGATCGACGACCGCCGTCGGATGAACGCCCGCCGCGGCCGCCTCCGGCGGGTGCAGGACACCGGCCACTCGCGCGAACGTCGCGTATGGATCCGCGGCAATCAGCTTCGGCAGCGACGTCGCGCCGGAATCACCCGGTGCGACGATGACGGCTGCTGCGCGCGTGGTTGCGAGCTGCGACCGGTAGCGTGGATTGGCGAGGAACGCGATGTCGCGGGGTCCCGCATGCTCGAGCGTGCCGACACGCTCGATCCGGGTGGCGCCGTCGCCTTCGACCGTCGCCCCACAGCGCAGCGCGAGTTCGTCCAGTCGGAATCCCGCGGCCGGCGTCGGGGGTGGCATCGCGATGGACCGTTGCGCGCTCGCGCGGCCCGCCGAACGCGGGCGATCGCGCTACTTGTCGGCGAGCGCCTTGATCACCTTGTCGGTGATGTCGATGCGCTGGCTCGCGTAGACCACGGGATCCTGGAGGATCAGGTCGTACTTCTCGCTCTCCGCGATCTGCTGGATCACCTTGTTGGCGCGCTCCTGGATTCCGGCGAGCTCCTCGTTGCGCCGCAGGTTCAGGTCCTCGCGGAATTCGCGCTGCATCCGCTGCAGGTCGCGCGACTGGTTCGCGAGGTCCCGCTCCTTGTTGCGGCGATCGCTATCCGACATCGTGGCGCCGTCGCGATCGAGGGACGCCTGCATGTCACGCACCTGCTTCGCAAGCTTCTGGATCTCGGCATCGCGAGCGGCGAACTCCTTCTCGATCTTGGCCTGAGCCCGCTTCGCGGGCGCCGCCTCGCGGAACAGGCGCTCGGTGTTGACGAACCCGATCTTGTAGTCGGCCGCCGTCGCCGCGCCCGCGGTCAGCAACAGCGCGACGCCGAAGAATGCATGCATTAGGTGCTTGAGCACTTGAATCCCTCCGGATCTACCTGCGCTTCGCGGGACATCAGAAAGCCGTGCCCGCCTGGAACTGGAAGCGCTGCTCCCGATCGCCGGGCTTTGCGTTCAGCGGAATGCCGTAGCTGAATTTCAGCGGGCCCACCGGGGAGTTCCACTGTACGCCGACGCCCGCCGAGTAACGGAACGACTCGAACTGCGACTGGCTGCCGTTCGTGTAGATCTGCCCGGCGTCGACGAACACGCTCGCGCGCACCGCCTTGTCACCCTTCAGGATCGGGTAGAACATCTCGACGTTTCCGATGATCTTCCTGCGTCCCCCGAGTGCATTGCCGAAGCTGTCGCGCGGGCCCAGCGATGCAGTATCGTAACCGCGGACGGAATCCCCGCCTCCGGCGAAGAACGCCTTGAAGAACGGCAGTGGCTTGCCGGAGAGACCGTTGCCGTAACCCAGGTCGGTCCGCATCATCAGGATCAGGTCGCCGTAGAGCGGCTGATAGTACGACTGGGTGTACTGGAGCTTGTAGTACGCGAGGTCGCCAAATGGCATTCCAGACTCGAGAAGCACGCTCTGCAGACGGCCCTTGCTCGGGTAGAGGGCGTCGTCGCGCGTGTCCCGCGACCACCCGGCCGACAGGATGTAGGCGTTGGTCGTTTCGCCGAACTGATTGACGAAATCCTGGTACACGGGCGGGGTGTCGGTGAACAGCGCGATCTTCGTGTGCTCGACCCGGCCGCCGAAGTTGATCGTGTCGTTCTCGGTGACCGGAACGCCGAACCCGAGCGCCGCGCCCAGCGTGTGCGACGAGTACTGCGAGATCGCGAGCCCTGTCGGATCGAGGTTCTTCTGGTACGCCTCGATCGTCCGCGACACCCCATCGACCGTGTAGTACGGCTGCGTGAACACCGTCGAGTAGGTCCGGTCGTACCTGCCGGTGTTGATCCCCACCGTCAGCGCGTTGCCCGATCCGAAGATGTTCTGCTGGGAGACCGAGGCGTTCAGAACGACGCCCTCCGCGCTCGAGTAGCCGACGCCGGCGAGGAGGTTGCCGGTCTGCCGCTCGGTGACCGAGACATCGACGTCGACCTGGTCGGAGGTGCCCGGAACCGGCGGCGTCTCGATGTTGACGTCGTCGAAGTAGCCGAGACGCTTCACCCGCTCCTTCGAGCGCTCGATCCGGGGGCCGTCGTACCACGCGTCCTCGAGCTGCCGGAACTCGCGGCGTATGACCACGTCGCGCGTCTTCGCGTTGCCGCTGATGTTGATCATGCGCACATAGGCGCGGCGGCCCGGGTCGACATAGAAGGTGAACGAGGCCTTCGCATCCTTGCGGTCGAGCTCGGGCACGGCGTTGACGTTGGCGAACGCGTATCCCTCCGCCCCGAGCCGGTCACTGATGTCCTTTGCCGATGCCTGGAGCTTCTCGCGCGAGAACACGTCCCCGCTCTTGATGCGTATGAGCTTCTCGATCTCGGCGGCCGGGACGACGAGGTCGCCCGCGACTCGCACGTCGCCGACGGTGAACCGCGGCCCCTCGGTGACGTTGATCGTGATGTAGATCTGCTGCTTGTCGGGCGTGATCGACACCTGAGTGGAATCGACATTCATCTCCAGGTAGCCGCGATTCTGGTACCAGCTGCGCAGCGTCTCGAGGTCACCCGCGAGCTTCTGCTTGGAGTACTGGTCGTCCTTGGTGTACCAGGTGAGCCAGCCCGGCGTCGTCAGCGTCATCTGGTCGAGCAGCTGCTTCTCCGAGTATGCCTTCGTCCCGACGATGTTGATGCGGGCGATCTTCGCGGAGTCGCCCTCCTTGATCGTGAAGTTGATTGCCACTCGGTTGCGCTGCTGCGGGGTGACGGTCGTCTGGACATCGGCTGCGTATTTGCCGCGAGTGATGTACTGCCGTTTCAGCTCCTGTTCCGCCCGATCGAGCACCGAGCGGTCGAAGATCCGGGCCTCGGCAAGCCCGATGTCCTTCATCGCCTTCTTGATGGTGTCGGTGTCGAATTCCTTGTTGCCGACATAGGTGATCGAGCTGATCGTAGGCCGCTCCTCGACCGAGACGATCAGCACATCGCCTTGCGCCTCGAGGCGGACGTCCCGGAAGAATCCCGTCGCATACAGCGCCTTGACGGCGTCCGAGATCTTCTGGTCGTCGACCCGGTCGCCAACCTTGATCGGCAGGTAGTTGAATACCGTGCCGGGCTCGGTGCGCTGGACGCCTTCGACGCGGATGTCGCGGACGACGAAGGGCTCGATGGCCCATGCGGCGGCGGAAAGCGCGGACAGGAACACGCCGACGAGCAGCGCGGGGAGGGAAAGGCCGGCGCGCTTGCGTCGGCGACAGTCAGAACAGGCGGGAAACGTCATTGAAGAGCGCCAGGGCCATCAGGACGGCGAGCATCGCCATGCCGATGCGCTGACCGACCTCGATTGCGCGGTCGGATACGGGACTGCCTTTGATGAGTTCGGCGAGATAATACAGCAAATGCCCCCCATCCAATAGCGGAATGGGGAGCAGGTTCAGAACACCCAGACTGATGCTGATCAGCGCGAGGTAGCTCGCGAACACCAGCGTGCCTGCCTGCGCGGATTGGCCGGCAATGTCGGCCATCGTCAGCGGCCCGCTGATGTTCTTGAGCGACGCGTCGCCGACCAGGATCCGGCCCAGCATCCGCACGGTGAACGCCGAAAGCTCCCAGGTCTTGCGCACGCCGGCGTCGACGGCGTCGACAACGCCATAGCGCACGGTGACGGCAAGGCGTTCCGCCGCCGCCGGATCGACCCGCAGCCGCACGCCGGCGAGCCCGATCATGTGTCCGTCCCGCTCGACCGATTCCACGGTGACCGGGATGTCGAGCGGCTTTCCGTCGCGCAGCACGCGATAGACGAGCCTGCCGCCCGGATGCGAGTTGGTCGCTGCTGAGACGTCGCCGGGCGAGCGCATCGGAGCGCCGTCGATCGCGACGATGCGGTCGCCGGCCTCGAGGCCCGCGATCTCCGCAGGCTTTCCGGGAAGCACGGCGTCGATGATCGGGGCGCCGAGATCGGCACGCAGCCCGAGCACGGTGAGCGGATCGGCGTCCCAGTCGCGCTCCTTCATGCCGGCGAGCGAGAGCCGGCGCTCGACCGGCGTGCCCCCGACGTCGGCACGCGCGAGCGTAAGCGTCACCGCAGGCTCGCCCTGCGCGCGCATCATCCTCCAGCGCAGCTCCTGCCAGCTGCGGACGCGCTCGCCGTCGACGGCCTTGACCTCGTCGCCCGCACGGATGTCGGCCGCCGCGGCTGCGCTCGCCGCCGGCGGGCCTGCAAGCAGCGGGCGCTGGCCGGGAATGCCTGCGACGTAGGTCGCGCTGAACAGCAGCGCGGCGAGCAGCAGGTTGGCAATCGGTCCGGCGGCGACGATCGCCATGCGGCGGTACACCGACTGCCGGTTGAACGCACGCGGGAGGTCACGCGCGCTCACGTAGCCCTCGCGCTCGTCGGCCATCTTCACGTAGCCGCCCAGCGGGACCGCCGACAATGCCCACTCGGTGCGATCGCGCCCGACGACTCGCGACCAGATCACGCGGCCGAAACCGACGGAGAAGCGGAGCACCTTGACGCCGGCGAGACGCGCGACGACGTAGTGTCCGAGCTCGTGGAAAACGACCAGCACGCCGAGCGTCACGGCGAATGCGACGACCTTGTAAACGGCGTCGGTCATTGAATTGCCCTCGCGCTCCCGGCAAGCGACGTGCCAGGGCGCGACGGGAGTCCGAGCTCGGAGCCGGCGATCATGCGCGCCTCGGCGTCGGCCGCGAGTGCGTCGTCGAGATGCGCGATGCGCGTGACGCTGCGACGCGAGAGCACCGCGGTGCACGCGCGGGGTATGTCGGTAAAGCGGGCGCGACCGGCGAGGAACGCCTCGACCGCGACCTCGTTCGCTGCATTGAGCGCGATCGGCGCGCCTGCGTCGGCGCGCAACGCGTCGTAGGCGAGATCGAGGCAGGGGAAACGCTTCCGGTCCGGCTTGGCGAAGCTGAGCAGCGAAAGCTGCGCGAGATCCAGCGCCGCGACGCCGCTTTCGATGCGCTCGGGCGCGGCGAGCGCCTGAGCAATCGGCGTGCGCATGTCGGGATACCCGAGTTGGGCCAGGACGGAGCCATCGACGTACTCGACCAGCGAATGCACGACGCTCTGCGGGTGAATCACGACTTCGATCCGGTCGACGTCGGCGCCGAACAGCCAATGAGCTTCGATCACCTCGAGGCCCTTGTTCATCATCGTCGCCGAGTCGACCGAGATCTTGCGCCCCATCGACCAGTTCGGATGGGCGCATGCCTCGTCAGGCGTCACGCGGTCGAGGTCGACATCGGTGCGCGCGAAGAACGGGCCGCCCGATGCGGTCAGGAGGATGCGGCGTATGCCGGCGGCCTCGGGATTGCGCGCGTAGGGCGAGGGCAGGCATTGATGCACGGCATTGTGCTCGCTGTCGATCGGCAGCAGCGTCGCGCCGCCCGCCTGGACCGCCTCGATGAAAAGGGCGCCGCCGATCACCAGTGCTTCCTTGTTCGCCAGCAGGATCCGCTTTCCCGCCGCGGCAGCGGCGAGCGAGGACGGCAATCCGGCCGCGCCTACGATCGCCGCCAGCACCGTGTCCACTTCGGGAAGCGAAGCAACCTCGCACAACCCGGCCTGGCCCGCGACGACGCGCGTCGCGATGCCTTCGGCTGCGAGGGCGCGCGCGAGTTCCCCGGCACGGCCGGCGTCGTGCAGCGCCGCGACGCGCGGCCGGTGGCGCCGGCACAGCTCGAGCAGCTTGCCGGCATTGCGATGGGCGGCGAGCGCGACCACCTCGAAGCGGTCGGGATGACGCGCCACGACGTCGAGCGTCGAATCGCCGATCGACCCCGTCGCACCGAGCAGCGTCAGGCGACGTCGCGTCATGGCCGCCCGAGGAAGAGCAGTGCGGCGATCGAGACGGGCGGCATCGCCGCCAGCAGCGCGTCGGTGCGATCGAGGATGCCACCGTGTCCCGGCAGCAGGGCGCCGCTGTCCTTGACGCCGGCGCGACGCTTGAGGAGCGACTCGTAGAGATCGCCGATGACCGACAGCAGGACCAGCGCCACGGCAAACGCGATCCAGAGCGCCAGCGCGGCGCCGCCGCTGGAACCGCGATATCCGGCCGACGATGCGAACGGCACCAGCGCCCCGGCGTAGACGACCACGGCTGCCACCGCACCGCCGACGCCTTCCCAGGTCTTGCCCGGACTGATCTCGCGCGCCAGCTTGTGTTTGCCGAAGCGGCGACCGACGAAATACGCCGCGCTGTCGGCGATCCAAACGATCGCCATCGCCGCGAGCACGAGCCACGGCGAGCGCGCCTGCAGGTCGACGATCGCGACGAACGCGCCCATCAGCACGATCCAGCCTGCGACGGCCAGCACCAGCGGGGACGCAGGCTGCCAGCGCGCGAGGACCCACGGCGTCGCGGCGAGCAGCCAGAACAGGGTCGCGGCCCCGCAGACGGCGAGCACGACGCCCGTCGGCCAGCCCGCGTCGAAGCCTGCGGCGGGATTGAACAGGAGGTTGACCCCCATGACCAGCGTTCCGCCGACGAACACCAGCCAACGGCCGCGCGCGAACCCGGCGAGCTTCGCC
>DAHUXO010000127.1 GCA_027307095.1 Betaproteobacteria bacterium
CCGGGGACTTTCCCCGCCTTCAGCGACGCGATGACGTCGCCGATCGGATCGACGATCTTCGACTGGTAGTTCGATCCCGCGGGCGCCGCGGTCTGGGGCGCCACGGCCTCCGGCGCCGGGGTCGCAGGCGCGTCGGGCCCGAGGAACGTCGGCGGCGCGTAGTTGACGCCGACCTCGCGCTGCCAGTCGGAGGCGATCAGCCCCAGTCCGGACAGGATCATCATCACGATGAACGCCAGGACGATCGCGAGCGACACCATGCCGACCTTGTCGGCCCTGAGTCGACGCCAGGCCAGCGTCCACAGGCCCGGCGAGACGGTGTGCGGGATCTCGCGCGGCGCCGGCCGCGGCGCGCCGGCGATCGCTGCAACGTCGGTTGCCATCGTCACCGCCTCACTTGAGCTGGACTCGCGGGTCCACTGCCTTGTAGGCCAGGTCCGCGAGCAGGTTGGTCAGGATGGTGGCGAAAGCGACGTAGACGGTGATCGCCTTGATCACCGGGAAATCCGAGCGCTCCACGGCGAGGATCACCTCGCGGCCGATGCCCGGGATCGAGAAGAAGCGCTCGATCAGGAACGAGCCGAGCAGCAGCCCCGGCAGCGACGACATGAGGTTCGTGATGATCGGTATCGACGCATTGCGCAGCACGTGGATCCACATGATCCGGTTCTCGGAGACGCCCTTGGCGCGCCCGGTGCGCACGTAATCCTGGTTGATCTCGTCGAGAACGAACGTCCGGTACAGGCGCAGGTCGGGCGCGATGCTGACGGCGAGTGCGATCAGGATCGGCAGCGATGCGTAGACGACCAGGTTGTGCCAGAAGCCGTCGCCCCATCCCTGCACCGGGAACCAGCCGAGCTTGTAGGCGAACACGTACTGGAAAACAATGATGTAGACGAGGATCGAGATGGACAGCGCGACGGTGCAGACGATCATCACCAGCCGGTCGGTGAGCGACCCCCGGACATAGGCGACCGCGAGCGCCAGCGCGATCGAAATCAGGGTGCTGAGGATCAGCAGCGGGACGACGACCGTCAGCGACGGCCCGAGCCGGGTCAGCAGGATGTGCGACACCTTCTCGTTGGTGCTCCAGCTCGCGCCAAAATTGGCGGTGACGATCTGCTTCACGAAGATGCCGAGCTGGATGTAGTACGGCTGGTCGATCCCGAGCTGGCGCCGGATGTTGTCGATCTGTTCCTGGTTGCTGATCTTGCCGGCAAGGACGTAGGCGGGATCGCCGCCCACCCAGTTGAACAGTACAAACACCAGCAGCACGACCCCGAGCATGGTCGGGATCATCTGCCACAAGCGCCGAAAGATGTAGGCACCCATAGTCGTTCGCCTCACTGGCGCGGATCACGCGCGGAAACGTCGATGTACTTCCATTCGTTGTGCAGGATCGGATGCTTCCTGTAGCCCTGCACCCAGGGCTGCACCAGCATGTTGCGGTACGTCAGGACACCGAGGCGCCACGGCGCGTACACCTCGATCAGCCGCGTCATGTCGTGATAGAGGCGATCGCGCTCCGGTGAATCGGGCATGCGGATCGACTGCTCGTAGAGCCTGTCGTACTCGGGGATTCTCGCACAGGCGTTGTTGTTCTGGCCGGTGTTCGGGCCGTAGAGCAGCTGCATGAAGTTGTCGGCGTCCGGGTAGTCGGCGATCCACGACGCCGTGCGCATCATCAGCTTGCACTGTCGCTCCGCCTTCAGCATTTCCGGGAACCGGTCCTTCTGCACCTCCATGCGGATTCCGATGCGGTCGAGCGCCTTCTTCCACAACTCGTCCTGCTGCCGGCCCAGCGAGTCGGGGCGCGAAGCGTAGCGGACGGTGAGCGGCTTGCCGCCGGGCAGCGTTCGCCAGCCGTCGGCACCACGCTTGTATCCGAAATAATCGAGCAGCTCGTTGGCGAGCGCAGGGTCGTAGCGCACCGGCGAGCGATAGCCGGGGTCGAAGCCGACGACTCCCGGTGGAATCGGGTACTGCGCCGCGATCGCCTGACCGTTGCGAACGACCCTGACCTCCTCGTCGACGTCGTAGGCCATCGCCATCGCGCGCCGCAACGCGATCTTCTCCTTCGACAGGCCGCCGACGACAGGATCCTGCAGGTTCCAGTAGGTGTAGATGATCGCCGGGTCGATGATCCGCGACAGCTTGACGCCCCTGGCCGCGAATTCGGGGCGCAACCTGTCGCCGTCCATCACGTTGGGCGCGAGCACGCCGCCCAGGTCCATCAGGTCGATCTCGTCGTTCTTGAATGCGAGCAGCCGAGCCTGGTCCTCCTCGATGATGCTGACCTCGACGCGGCCGATCCGCGGCATCCGCTTGCCCTTCATCTCGCGGATCAATACCTGGTCCGCCGGATTGTCGGAGGTGAAATCCCAGGTGAACCCGCGGTAATCGGGATTCGCATCGAGGACGATGCGCGTGCCGCGGACCCACTCCTTGAGGCGGTAGGGTCCGGTGCCGACCGGATGTGCCATCGCGCGGCCGCTTTCGTCGGCATAGGCGTCGATGACCTCGCGCGCGACCGCCGACGTGGGTTCGTGCGCGAGGATGTACGACAGGTTGTAGTCGGTGTGGGTGAGGTGGATCACCAGCGTGTAGCGATCCGGCGTCACGAGGCCCGCCACCGGCGCGTCGTAATCGAACCGTCCCGACTTCCTCGCGGCCGCGGCCAGCGCGTCGAGCCCGACGATCTTGCCTTCGACCAGCCACGCCCAGGGCGAGCGCAGCTTC
>DAHUXO010000149.1 GCA_027307095.1 Betaproteobacteria bacterium
TGGACAACGCGGACGCGACCGTCGCGGCGAACGAGGTCAACGCGCGCATGGGCAGGGCGTTGGCGAAGGCGAAGGCCGTCGCCGGCGTCGACGCGTCGACGACCGGTTACACGACCTCCCCGGTGAACGAGCCGAACCGCCCGATGCGCTGGCGCGTGACGCAGTCACTCGTCCTCGAAAGCGCGGACTTCACCGCGCTCGCAGCGCTGGTCACGCGACTGCAGAGCCAGGACGGCATGCTGCTGTCGGGCCTCAACTTCTCGGTCAGTCCCGCCGCGCGGCGCACCGAGGAAGATGGATTGACCCAGCAGGCGATCAAGGCCTGGCAACAGCGCGCCCAGGCCGCCGCTCACGGTTTCGGTGCGGGAGGCTGGCGCACCGGACGCGTGACCATCCAGACCAGCGATTTCGGCCGGCCCCCGGTGATGCGCGCCGCCGGAATGGCCGCTGCAGCCGCGGCGCCCGTCGCCGTCGAGGGCGGGACGACCGACGTGACGGTCACGGTCAGCGGCGAGGCGATCCTCGACACGGTCCGCGCGCCCCGCTGAACGGGATCGCGCCGCCCAGCGCACCGACACGGGCGGTGACGTCGATCGAGCCCGCTGCATCGACAAAAAAGGGCGCCGCAGGCGCCCTTTTCCGTTGCCCTGACGAAGCGGCGGTGACGAAGTCGTTCAGGCGGCCGGCGTCGACTCCGAGGCCTGGCCTTGCCTGCCGTCGTCCTCGGCGGCGGCCTTCATCGACAGGCGCACGCGGCCCTTCTCGTCGGCCTCGAGCACCTTGACGCGGACGACCTGGCCTTCCTTCAGGTAGTCGGACACCTGGTTGACGCGCTCCTTGGCGATCTGCGAGATGTGCAGCAGGCCGTCCTTGCCGGGCAGCAGTTGCACGATCGCGCCGAAATCGAGCAGGCGCAGGATCGGGCCTTCGTAGATCTTGCCGACTTCGACCTCGGCGGTGATCTGCTCGATGCGCTTGCGCGCGACGTTGCAGGCGTCGGCGTTGACCGATGCGATGGTGATCGAGCCGTCGTCCTGGATATCGATCGTCGTGCCCGTTTCCTCGGTCAGCGCGCGGATCACCGCACCGCCCTTGCCGATCACGTCGCGGATCTTCTCGGGGTTGATCTTGAACGTCATCATCCGCGGCGCGTGCTGCGAGACCTCGGTGCGCGCGTGCGGCAGCGCCTGCTGCATGAGCCCCAGGATGTGCATCCGACCCTCGCGCGCCTGCGACAGGGCGACGGCCATGATCTCCTTGGTGATGCCCTGGATCTTGATGTCCATCTGCAGGGCGGTGATCCCGCGGTCGGTCCCGGCGACCTTGAAGTCCATGTCACCCAGGTGGTCCTCGTCGCCGAGGATGTCGGTCAGCACGGCGAAGCGGTTGCCTTCCTTGATCAGGCCCATCGCGATGCCGGCGACGTGCGCCTTCGTCGGCACGCCAGCGTCCATCAGCGCGAGGCTCGCGCCGCACACCGACGCCATCGACGAGCTGCCATTGGATTCGGTGATCTCCGAGACCACGCGCATCGAATAGGCGAATTCCTCGCCGGTCGGCAGCACGGCGATGAGCGCGCGCTTGGCAAGCCGTCCATGGCCGATCTCGCGGCGCTTGGGCGATCCGACACGGCCGGTCTCCCCGGTCGCGTAGGGCGGCATGTTGTAGTGGAACATGAAGCGGTCGCGATATTCGCCCATCAGCGCATCGATGATCTGCTCGTCGCGCGCGGTGCCCAGGGTCGCTACGACCAGCGCCTGGGTCTCGCCGCGCGTGAACAGCGCCGAGCCGTGGGTGCGTGGCAGCACGCCCGAGCGGATGCTGATCGGGCGGACGGTCCGCGTGTCGCGCCCGTCGATGCGCGGCTCGCCTTCGAGGATCTGGCTGCGCACGACCTTCGCTTCGACGTCGAACAGGATGTTGCCGACGTGGCGCTTGGCGTCGGGAGACGCATCGGCCGGCAGGGCCTCGGCTTCGACCTTGGCGGCAATCTCCTTCAGACGCTGCTGGCGCTCCTGCTTCGAGCGCGTCGAGTACGCCGCACGCACATCGGGCTCGGCGAGCGCTGCGACCCGGTCGATCAGGGTCTGGTCCTTGGCCGGAGGCTGCCAGTCCCACATCGGCTTGCCGCCTTCCTCGACCAGCTGGTGAATGAGCTCGATGATGGCCTGCTGCTGCTGGTGTCCGAACACCACGGCGCCCAGCATCACGTCCTCGGGAAGTTCCTGCGCCTCGGATTCGACCATCAGCACGGCGGCCTCGGTGCCCGCGACGACGAGGTTAAGCTGCGACGTCGCGAGCTCGGTCTTCGACGGATTGAGGATGTACTGGCCGTTGGCGTAGCCCACGCGGGCGGCGCCGATCGGTCCGTCGAACGGCACGCCCGACAGCGACAGCGCCGCCGACGCGCCGATGATCGCCGGAATGTCGGGATCGATCTCGGGGTCGACCGACATCACCGTCGCAACGATCTGAACGTCATTGTAGAGGCCGTCGGGAAACAGCGGCCGGATCGGACGATCGATCAGGCGCGAGGTCAGCGTCTCCTTTTCGGACGGGCGCCCTTCGCGCTTGAAGAATCCGCCGGGGATCTTGCCCGCGGCATAGGTCTTTTCCTGGTAGTCGACGGTCAGGGGAAAGAAATCCTGGCCCGGCTTCGCCTGTTTGGCCGCGACTGCGGTGACCAGCACGACGGTGTCACCGAGGCTGACCATGACGGCGCCGGCCGCTTGGCGCGCAATCTCGCCCGTTTCCAGCGTCAGCGTGTGGGCGCCGTAGGCGATCGATTTCTTGATGGGGTTCGACACGTTGTCCTCGCAATTCAAAAATGACAATGGCCGCGTGCGACGACGCGGCCATTGCGAATGGTTATCAGGCGGGAGCCGGCAGGCGCTGCATAGCGGCCGCGGCAATAAGGATCCCGATCAAC
Source organism: Betaproteobacteria bacterium (assembly GCA_027307095.1). Classification (GTDB taxonomy): domain Bacteria; phylum Pseudomonadota; class Gammaproteobacteria; order Burkholderiales; family Casimicrobiaceae; genus VBCG01. Next base: position 2,930 of record DAHUXO010000149.1, read on the forward strand.
TCCGTCGGAGCGCCCTGACGACGCTCGATGGAGACGCCGCGAGTCGTTGCGGCAGGCGCATCACTTGCGCAGGCCCAACTTCTCGATCAGCGAGCGATAGGTGTCGGCGTTGCACGACTTGAGGTAGTCGAGGAGCTTGCGTCGGCGCGACACCATCCGCAGCAGACCGCGCCGCGAGTGGTGATCCTTGACGTTTTCCTTGAAGTGATCGGTAAGCCCGTTGATGCGGGCGGTCAAAAGCGCGATCTGGACCTCGGGGGACCCCGTGTCGCCCTTCGCGCGCTGGTTCTCGGCGATGACCTTCGCCTTTTCGGCAACCGTGACGGCCATGTGTATTCCCTGTTCTCTCTCGTTCGTTCACCTTCGGACAAGAGGTCGATTATAGCGTGGAAAACGCTTAGTTTTCAAGAAGCTCGACAAGTGCCCGCCCGTGGCCGGAACCAGGCTGCGGCCTGCCCGCCGGCGATCACCCGCCGCGGGCGCGCCTCGCCTCCCGCGGCATCGGCGATTCCCAGCAGTGCCCCATCGCAGTACACCGCCAGGATCCCGTCGACCTGTGCCGGCGCAACGATGGCTGCGCCCTGCAGGAAGCGGCTTGCCGTCGCGCCCTCGACGTGCAGCGCCGGCAGCTGCGCCGTGAGCGACGACGCCGGCAGCAGGCAGCCGTCGCGCACCGGGGAATCCATGGCCGCCAGGGCGTCGATCGTGTGCGCATCGCGGATGTCGAATCCGCCGCTTGCGGTGCGCCGCAACGCGGCCAGGTGCGCGCCGCAACCCAGCGCCTCGCCCAGATCGGAGGCGAGCGCGCGTACGTAGGTCCCCTTGCTGCACAGGACGTCGACGACCGCATCCGGCGCACGCCATTCCACCAGCGTCAGCGAGTGGACGACGATCTCGCGCGCGGCGCGCGGGATCTCGACCCCGGCGCGCGCGTAAGCGTAATAGGGGCGCCCCTGGAACTTCAGCGCCGAGTGCGCAGGCGGGACCTGGCTCTGCGGACCGATGAAGCGCGCCAGTGCCGCGGCGAGGTCTGCAGCGTCCGAGACCACCGGTCGCGTCGCCACGACGACGCCCTCCGCATCCTGCGTCGTCGTCGCCACGCCGAAGCGGATGGTTGCGAGGTAGCGTTTCGGCGCGTCGAGCAGCAACTGCGCGAATTTGGTGGCTTCCCCGAAGCAGATCGGCAGCAACCCCGACGCCAGCGGATCGAGCGTCCCCGTATGCCCTGCCTTGTCGGCATTGTAGAGGCGCTTGACC
>DAHUXO010000112.1 GCA_027307095.1 Betaproteobacteria bacterium
GTCACTGCGTGGCCGGCCTTGGCGAGGTGCCCAGCCATCGGATAGCCCATGACGCCCAGGCCCAGAAACGCGAGTTTCTTGCTGCTCATGTCATCTCCATTCGGTTCTGAAATCAGGGACGCACCACGTTTTCTCTACGGAACAAAACCCGGGACGCACCACGTTTTCGGGAAAGAAAACGTGGTGCGTCCCGGGTTTTCGTCGTTCAGGCGAGCGATGCACGCGCGGCCGCGATCGCGGCGCGCACCTGGCGCGGCGACGTGCCGCCCGGGTGATCGCGGCTGCGCACCGAGCCTTCGAGCGTCAGCACGTCGAACACGTCGGCGTCGATCAGCGGTGAGAATCCTCGCAGGTCGGGAAGCGGCAGTTCGGCGAGATCGCAATGCCGGCTCTCGGCTTCGCGCACGGCGCGCGCGACGGCTTCGTGGGCATCGCGGAACGGCAGGCCCTTGCTCACCAGGTAGTCGGCGAGGTCGGTCGCCGTCGCGAAGCCTTCGCGCGCAGCGTCACGCATCCGATCGACGTTCGCCGCCAGCCCCGTCGCCACCAGGTCGGTCATGATGGCCAGCGTGTCGGCAAGCGTGTCGACGGTGTCGAACAGCGGTTCCTTGTCCTCCTGGTTGTCCTTGTTGTAGGCGAGCGGCTGCGCCTTCATCAGGACGAGAAGGGTGGTCAGCGCGCCGATGACCCGTGCGCTCTTGCCGCGCACGAGCTCCGGCACGTCGGGATTCTTCTTCTGCGGCATGATCGAGCTGCCAGTGCAGAAGCGGTCGGCCAGGGTGATGAAACCGAAGCGCGGCGTCGACCACAGCACGAGTTCCTCGGCGAAGCGCGACAGGTGCACGGCCACGAGTGCCGCGGCGGCCTCGAATTCGATCGCGAAATCGCGGTCGGACACCGCGTCGATGGAGTTGGGGGCGAGTCCCTCGAAACCGAGTTCGCGGGCGACCGCTTCGCGGTCGATCGGGAAGCTCGTGCCGGCGAGGGCGGCGCTGCCCAGCGGCAGGCGGTTGACGCGCCGCCGGCAGTCGGCGAAGCGCTCCATGTCGCGTGCGAGCATCGCGTCGTAGGCCATCAGGTAATGGCCGAAGGTGACCGGCTGCGCGCCCTGCAGGTGGGTGAAGCCAGGCATGATCGCGTCGGCGTGCCGGTCGGCGAGGTCGAGGAGGGCGCGCCGCAGCGCTTTGATCTGCGCCGAAAGCGCGTCGATCTCGCCGCGCAGCCACAGCCTCACGTCGGTCGCGACCTGGTCGTTGCGCGAGCGCGCCGTATGCAGTCGCTTGCCGGCGTCGCCCACCAGCTCGGTCAGGCGTTTCTCGATGGCCAGATGGACGTCCTCGTCGGCAAGCTTCCACGCAAACTCGCCGCGCTCGATCTCCCCGGAAATCGCCGCCAGCCCGCGCTCGATGGCTTCGAGATCGGTTTTCGACAGGATCCCGGCGCCCGCGAGCATCCGTGCATGGGCGCGCGATCCCGCGATGTCGACGGCGGCCAGCCGCTGGTCGAACCGGATCGAGGCGTTGAAGCGCTGCATGCGCTCGGACATCGGTTCCGCGAAGCGGCCGGACCAGGTGCCGTACTGCGGCAGCCCGACAGTCGGCGCGGGCCCGTCCTTGGGATCGGCGTCGTTCGGCGGTGGCGGGGTGGGCATGGTTGTCGAGCTGCGGCGTGGTGCCGGGTCGGTGCCGCTTGGCGGCAATTCGGGGGAATTTACGGGATTTCTCCCACTTTGGAGGCTTGGACTGCGCTCCGGAGCTCGGTCCGATCCCGGGGGCGAGACCCGCGCCGCCGCGGGAGACAACGGCCAGATGACCCGATCCGGCATGATGATTGCATAATACGTCTGCTATGCCGCGGATTATAAAGCAACCGCCAGAATCTCCCGCAGTGCCCGATTTTCGCAATCTGGGCACGATCCTGCGCATCCTGGTCGCGGTCAATGGCGCGGCATTGCTGATCGCGCTGGGCCGGGAGCCGCGTCTTGGGGCGCTGGCCGACCAATGGGCGCTGCTGTCCGGCTACGTCGAGCCGCAGCTCTTCGCCGAACTGGTCGTGCTGTGGGTGCTGGCGCCCCAGCTTTCCCGCTGGCGACCGGCGGTGGCCGTGGCGGTGGTGACGGCGGTGACCCTGGCGATCGGCGCCGGCATGCACACGCTGATGCTGCGAATGACCGGCGATGCCGCGACGCCGCCCCTGCGCAATCTCGTTTTCGCGCTGGTCGCGCAGTTCGCGCTGCTCGCCTATTTCCGGTTGCGCGCACGCGCCCTCTCGCCGGCGATCACCGAGGCGCGCCTGCAGGCGCTGCAGGCCCGGATCCGCCCCCACTTCCTGTTCAACAGCATCACCGCCGTGCTGTCGCTGATGCGCAGGGAGCCGCGCCGCGCCGAGACCGCGCTCGAGGATCTGGCCGAGCTCTTCCGCGTGCTGATGCGCGACAACCGGGATCTGGCGCCGCTCGCCGACGAGGTCGAGCTGTGCCGCCAGTACCTCGAGCTCGAGCAGCTGCGCCTCGGCGATCGACTGGTCGTCGACTGGAACGTCAAGAGCATGCCCGGGGATGCGCTGGTGCCGCCGCTGGTGCTGCAGCCGCTGCTGGAGAACGCCGTCTACCACGGCATCGAGCCCTCGACCGAGCAGGGCGTGATATCGATCAACATCTTCGCCTCGCGCAACGAGGTACACGCGGTGCTCAAGAACCCTTACGTCGCCAACACCGAGCGCCATCGCGCCGGCAACCGGATGGCGATCGCCAACATCCGCGAGCGCCTCGCATTGCATTTCGACGCCGAGGCGAGCCTCGATTCGCGCCTCACCCGCGACGGCTACGAGGTCCACATCCGGATTCCGTACCGGACCGTCGATCCCGCGGCGTCGGGAACCGACGGCAACACCGTGCCCCGGCGCGAGCCGTACGTCGGCAACGGCGCCCAGAAGCGGCACGACCCACCGCTGATTCGAATCCTGCCCGGTATGCGGGCGGCCAAGGTGAGCCATGGATGAGTCTCCGCTGCGCGTACTGATCGTCGACGACGAAGCGCCCGCCCGCCATCGCCTGCGCGAGCTGCTCGACGACTGCGGCGCAGTCCTGCCGATCGCCCTCGTCGGCGAGGCCCAGAACGGAAGGGAGGCCCTCGACATCCTTCATGCCGTCCCGGCCGACCTCGTCCTGACGGACATCCACATGCCGGGGATGGACGGCATCGAGCTGGCCCAGCATTTGCTCAAGCTTCCCCGACCGCCGGTCGTGATCTTCACGACGGCGTATCACGAGCACGCGCTGGCCGCCTTCGACGTCAACGCCGTCGACTACCTGGTCAAGCCGGTCCGGGTCCAGCGACTGCTCGCAGCATTGCAAAAAGTGCCGCGATTGAAACCGATGACCGTCGAAAAACTTACACAGCTGCCCGCCTCGGCCCGACGCTTCCTCTCGGTCACCGAGCGCTCGCGTGTCGTGCTCGTCCCGATGGACGAGGTCGTCTATCTCAAGGCCGAGCTCAAGTACATCACGATCCGCACCGCGCAGCGCGAGTACCTGCTCGAGGAGTCCCTGACGAGGCTCGAGCAGGAATTCGGGGCGCGTTTCGTCCGCGTGCACCGCAATTGCCTGGTCGCGCGCGATTTCATCCGCGGGTTCGAGCGGCGCGCCAACGACGATGGCGACGCGCACTGGGAGGTGCTGCTGCATGGGATTCCCGAGACCCTTCCCGTGTCGCGACGCCAGCAGTACGTGGTCCGCGAGATCGGACGCGAGGTCGTGAACGGCGCGGCGGCCTGACCGTCGCATGGCGGCGGGGCGGCCGGCCCGTCGGGGTGGGATACACTTCGCGCGGGTTCGCACGCTCGCCTACATTTCACCAGCCGACACTCCCGATGCGCACGCTCGTCTGCGGCTCCCTCGCCTTCGACACCATCATGGTGTTCCCGGACCGCTTCGCGCGGCACATCCTGCCCGACCAGACGCACATGCTGTCGGTCGCGTTCCAGATCTCGGACATGCGACGGGAATGGGGCGGCTGCGCGGGCAACATCGCCTACAACCTCCAGGGCATCGGCGGCAGCCCGGTCGTCATGGGGACGCTGGGCCACGACGGCAGCGCCTACCGTGATCGCTTCGCCTCGCTGTCGATCGCGATCGACGGCCTCGCGGTGATCGACGAGGCGTACACGGCGCAGGCGTTCATCATCACCGACCTGGACGACAACCAGATCACCGCGTTCCATCCTGGCGCGATGAACTCCTCGCACGTCAACCGCGTCGGCGATGTCCTGGACGTCGGCCTCGGCATCGTTGCGCCGGACGGCAAGGAGGGCATGCTCTCGCACGCGGCGCAATTCGCCGCGGCGAAGATCCCGTTCCTGTTCGACCCGGGGCAGGGCCTGCCGCTGTTCAGCGGACCCGAGCTCGCCGGTCTGATCGAGCTCGCGACCTACCTCGCCGTCAACGATTACGAGGCGAAGCTGCTGTCCGAGCGCACCGGCTGGTCGATCGCCGAGATCGCCGAGCGCGTCGGCGCGCTGATCATCACGATGGGCGGCGAGGGCTCGGTGATCCACGCGGACGGTGCGACCTACGCGATCCCTGCCGTGCGCCCGGCTGCGATCGTCGATCCCACGGGCTGCGGCGATGCCTATCGCGCCGGGCTGCTCTACGGCATCGCGCGAGGCTGGGACTGGCAGGCGACCGGCAACCTCGCCTCGGTCATGGGGGCGCTCAAGATCGCAAGCCGCGGCGGCCAGAATCACGCGGTCGCCCGCGACCGCGTGGCGGAACTCCACCGCGAGGCGTTCGGCACCCGTCCGTGGTGATCGGGCGACGTGGACGCGCCCATGACCCTCGGCAGCCCGCATGGCCATCAGCCGGCAGCGCCCCCGACCGGCTTCGCGCTTGACCGGCCGCGGGCGATGAAAGCACGGGTGTCGGCCCCGCGTCGCGCCGCCCGCGCCATGCGCACGGTGCTGCACCTGTTCGAGGGCCTCGCGACGACGGTCGTCGTCTTTCCATGGTTGTCCGCGGACTCGCGCCGCCATCGCGTGCGCGACTGGTCGGCGCGGCTGCTCCGGATGCTCGCAGTCGAGGTCCGGATGGTCGGCGCGTTGCACGACGGCGGCAATGTGCTGATCGTCGCGAACCATGTCTCGTGGCTCGACATCTTCGTGCTGAACTCGGTGCAGCCGATGCGCTTCGTCGCCAAGTCGGAGCTCGCGCGCTGGCCGCTGCTCGGCCGCCTGGTTCGCGACGTCGGCACGCTGTTCGTCGAGCGCTCGCGTCGCCACGATGCGCATCGGGTGACGATCGAAGCGCACGAGGCGCTGGCAAGCGGTGACGTCGTCGCGATATTCCCCGAAGGCACGACGACCGACGGGACGCGGCTGCTGCCGTTCAAGAGCTCGCTGCTGCAGCCGATCGTGAATGCGCAAGGCGCCCTGCAACCGGTCGCGATGCGCTATCGCGCGCCGGACGGGTCGCCGTCGATGGCGGCGGCCTACGCGGGCGACACGACGTTCTTCGCGTCGTTCTGGCACATTTGCGGGGAGCGGCGCATCGCCGTCGAACTGATCCTGCCCCCGGCCCTGCCGGCGCAGGGTCGGCACCGGCGCGAGCTCGCGAGCAGCGCCGAGGCTGCGATTCGCGAAGCGCTGGGGTTGTAGATTCCTGAAAACCGGGTCTGACCCTGTCTTTCGACCCTGTTTTTCACTAGCGGGGCTCGGGGATCACCGGTGAGCGGCTGCCGACCTGCCAGACGTGGCCATCGGGCAGGCGCAGCGCCGTCAACGCACCCCCCCACAGGCAGCCCGAGTCGAGCATCAGCACGTTGGGGGCGAGCATCAGTCCCAGCGTCGACCAGTGCCCGCAGACGATGCGCGTTCGCGCGGTCCGCCGGCTGTCGTGCGCGAACCATGGCGCGAAACCCGCGGGCGCGAACGCCGCGCCGCGCTTTTCGTGGAACTCCATCCGGCCTTCCGGCGTGCAGAAGCGCAGTCGCGTGAACGTGTTGACGATGATCCGGAGCCGGTCGTAACCGTCGAGATCGTCGCGCCACGCGTCGGGTCGATCGCCGTAGAGCGCCTGCAGGAAATCCTCGGCGCGGTCTCCGGCAAGCACCGATTCGACTTCGCGCGAGCGTGCGAGCACGTCATCGACGCTCCATTGCGGCAGCACGCCGGCGTGGACCATCAGCAGATCGTCCTCGGCGACGGCAAGCGGACGCCGCGCCAGCCAATGCAGCAATTCGTCGCGGTCGGGCGCTTCCAGGATCGGCGCCGGCAGGAGCAGCCCGTAGGCCGCGACCACGGCCAAATCGGCGTCCAGCGCCCGGAACGCAGCCTGCTCCTCCGCGTCGCGCAGCGTCGGCGGCGTCCGCACCTCGATGCCCAGCGATTCGGCGGCCAGC
>DAHUXO010000169.1 GCA_027307095.1 Betaproteobacteria bacterium
GCATCCGCCCCCTCGGCCATGACCCACCGGGCGCCCTTGAGCAGCCCGGCCTGCTCGAGCACGGTCTTCAGCGGCACGCCGGTCCATTCACCGCAGCTCACGAGGCCGTTGATGTCCGATGCGGTCTTGCCATACGGCTTCTTGTAGATCGGATTCCCGGAACATTCCAGGAAATGAATCCGCGATACCGACGGAAAGCGTCGCAGGTCGTCCACCGTGAAAATCAGCGGGGTCTTGACCAGGCCATGCAGCATCAGCCGATGCAGCGTGGGATCGATCGTCGGAATGCCGCCATGGTGCCGTTCGTAGAACAACCCGCTCGGGGTGATGATGCCGTCGAGGTCCTGCAGCGGCGTGCGGCTCGCCGACGAGATATATTGCTGCTGGCCCTTCGGGACGTTGCGGATGACCTTGCTCTCGTACTTCGACGGAACGCCGTACAACTCGGCGCCGACCGGTGCTCCCGGCTCCTTCATCCACGCAGGGACGTTGGGCGGGAGGTCGCCATCGGTGGCGGGGGCTTGCGCCACCGCGTTCTTCGCTCCGGCCGCGAGCGCCGCGGTGCCGATCATCGCGCTCCCCTGCCGCAGGAAGCGCCGCCGCGCGGACGGTGCCGCATTCGCAGGCGTCATAACCTTGATGGAACGTGGCTTCGCGGCCATGGCAGAATCTCCAAGTCGAATCGGTCGGTGCGCGAGACTACCGAGCCCATGCGTCTCGCATACGATACGCTGCTTTGCGCCGCACAATCCAGCCCAGCGGTCCTGTGATGACTTTGCAATGCTACGCAGGTGGATCGTCGGCGCGAATCACTTGATCCCGAGCCTCTCCATCCGGTAGCGCATCGCCCGGAACGTGATACCGAGCAGCTTCGCGGCTGCAGTGCGGTTGTAGCGCGTCTTCTCCAGCGCCTCGTTGATGGCGGCCCGCTCGACGCGATCGAGGTAGTCCTGCAGCGGCCATTTCTCGCCGGCGGGCACCGGCGCATCCGTTTCCTCGGCCACCGGCGTCAGGTGCAGATCCTCGGCCGTGATCCGCTGGGGATCGGCGGCAAGCGACAATCCGCGCTCGAGGATGTTCTCGAGCTCGCGCACGTTCCCCGGAAACGGATACCGCTCGAGCGCAACGACCGCCTCGGGCTCGAGCGCGGCCGCGTTGCCGCGCGCGAGACGGGTCAGGATCGCGTCGGCGATCAGCGGGATGTCCTCGCGCATGTCGCGCAGGCTTGGCATCGACAGTTCGATGACATGCAGGCGGTAGTAGAGATCCTGCCGGAAATCGCCGCTGTCGACGAGCGCCGACAGGTTCTTGTGGGTCGCGCTGATGATCCGGGTATCGACGGGCTCCTCGCCGGTCGAGCCGACCTTGCGGACCTTCTTCTCCTGGATCGCGCGCAGCAACTTGACCTGCATCGCGAGGGGCAGGTCGGCGACCTCGTCGAGGAACAGCGTGCCGCCATTCGCCGCCTGGAAGAATCCGTCACGGTCGGCCTCGGCGCCGGTGAACGCGCCTTTCTTGTAGCCGAAGAACTCGCTCTCCATCAGGTTCTCGGGTATCGCCCCGCAGTTCACCGCGATGAAAGGCAGCTCGGCGCGAGGGCCCTTCAGGTGGATCATCCTCGCGGCGAGCTCCTTGCCGCTCCCGGACTCGCCGTTGATGTACACCGGCGCCTGGCTGCGCGCCAGGCGGTCGATCATGCCGCGCACCTGCTGCATCGCGGGCGAGTCGCCGAGCAGCTGGTAGTTGTTGCCTGGCTGCGGTTTTTCGGGAACCTTCAGCGCCTGCTTGACCAGTGCGCGCAGCTGCTCCAGGGCGACCGGCTTGGCGAGGTAGTCGAAGGCGCCGGCCTTCAGCGCCGCCACCGCGTTCTCGGCGCTCCCGAATGCGGTGATCACAGCCACCGGCACGTCGAGGGCCTTCTGGGTGATGTGCTCGACGACGCGCAGACCTTCGCCGTCGGGCAGGTTCCAGTCGGTCAGGCACAGGTCGAACGGCCCGCTGTCGAGCAGGCGCTGCGCTTCGCCGACCGATTCGGCGCGAATGGTGTCGAGGCCCATCCGAGACAGCGTCAGCTCGAGCAGTTCGAGAAGATCCGGCTCGTCGTCGACGACCAGTACTCTGGGTTGACCGCGGGTTCTGCGAGACATGGTGTCGGAAGGCTCGAGTGGTTATGGGTTGCGGGTGATCGGCCGATCGCAGGCCGCATCGGATCGCGGACCGGTCTCCCGGAGCGCGCCCGGGCGGACCCCGGCTGCCATTATGAGTGCTATGGCGGCGATGGGGGCATCACCGCGCGCCTGAATGTCACCCTGAAGCTGGCCCCGGGGGCCCGCGGCAGCAGTTCCAGCGCCGCGCCGTTGGCATCGGCCAGCTCGCGCGCGATGTAGAGCCCGAGGCCGGTCCCGCCCGGTCGAGTGGTGAAGAAAGGCTCGAAGATGTGCACGCGATACTCGGCGGGAACCCCTGGCCCGTCGTCGCTGAGCTCGCAGATCACCCGGTCGCCCATGTAGCCGGCGCGCGCGGCGATCGAGATGCTCCCCTCGCGCTTCTGGCAGTGCTGCCAGGCATTGCGCACCAGGTTCCACGCGATCTGCGAAAGGTGGCCCCGGTCGAACACGACCAGCAGGTCGTCGGGAACGTCGATGACTATCCCCCGCGCGGGAATGCCCTCGGCCTGCACGATCTCCTCGGTGATCGAACGGACGAAATCGCCCAGCGGTATCGCCTCGGGCTGCTGCCGATCGCGGCGGTTCAGCTGCAGGACCTCGCCGACGATGCGGTCGATGCGCTTCGCGTTGTTGCGGATCATCGAGAGCAGGCGAGCGCCTTCGGGTGCGACCGCACCGTCCTCCTCGAGCAGTTGCGCGGCCTGGTTGATCGCCGACAGCGGATTGCGCACCTCATGGGCGATCGATGCGGTGAGCCTCCCCATCGCGGCGAGCTTCATCTGCTGCGCCTCGTTCTGGGCGCGCCCGAGGTCCTCGAGGTAGATCAGCGTGCCTCCGTTCAATCCCGACCCGATGCGCACCAGCCGCACGCGCAGCAGGCGCTGTGTCGTCTCGACCTTGAACGGGGGCAGCGTCTCGGAAGGGTCCTCGTTCCAGCGGCGCCAGTAGTCGTGCAGCGTCGTCGAGAATTCGGACAGCCGCATGCCGCCGCGCATGCGCCCGAATCCGCCCAACAGGCGCGTGACCTGTGCGTTGTGGCCGCGCACGACGCCGTTGAGGTCGACGACCAGCACGCCGTCCTGCATGTCCTGGATGATCAGGCGGTTGACGTGCTCGAGGTTGGCGACGTCGATCCCGCGCTGCGCGGCCAGTTCCTCGGAGGCCTTCGTGTACCTGCCGATCACGACTGCGATGCCGACCATCGCGAAATACCCGATCGAGATCAGCGCCGTCTGGAAGAGCTGTGGCCCGCCGATAGTGCCGTTGAGTGCGCGCCACGCCTCCAGCCCGAGCAGCACGATGGCGGCCAGCGCGGCGTGAAAGAATGCCGTCCGCGTCCGCAGCAGCCAGCCGCTTGCCGCCAGCTGCGGGAACAGCAGGATCGGGAGCGGTGCACCCGAGCTGCCGCCCGCGATCATCGCGAGGCCCAGGAAGAAGATGTCTCCTCCGAGCAGCGCCAGCAGAGTCTGCGCGAGCGGCAGCGGCAGGCGCTCCTGCTGGATCCATCCGAACGCCGCCAGGCCGAACACGAAGTAGAGCGATGTCGCGATGACGAACGAGTTGGGCGTCGTGACGTTGAGCACGCGCAGGTCCAGCAGCAGCGCGAGCCCCAGCAGCAGCGCACCGCATACGGCGCGAAACAGTCCGATGATCCACAGGATGCGCCGCGTCGACCCGGTGATCGACGGCGGCAGCGGCGGCGGATCGAGTGCGGGGACGGTCGACGTCCGGGCCACGGCGGGGCTCAGGACGGGGCTGCGCGGCGTCTGCGCGCGCATTGCGCGTCGCCGCAGACCGGCCCGCGCTTGCTCTTGACCGCGTCCGTGCTCGGCAGGAACACGCCGCAGTCGACGCAGCGGATCATCGCCGCCGGCTTGGCGGCGTCACGGGGCGCGCTCCGGCGGCGGTCAGCTCCGTGCTTGGCGACATTGACGAGTCGCAGCACGAACATCGCCGCGAAGACGACGACCAGCCAGAAGATGAGCTTGCCCATCGGTCAGGGTCGACAGTTCAAGGCAGGACCTTTCCGGGGTTGAGCAGGCCCCGCGGATCGAGTGCTGCCTTGACGCGACGCATCAGCTCGATGTCGAGGGCCGGCTTGTAATGCGCGAGCTCCTCGCGCTTCAGCTGGCCGATTCCGTGCTCGGCACTGATGCTGCCTCCCGCGGCGACGACCCGGTCGTGGACGATGCGGTTCACCCCGGACGTATTGTCCATGAACGCCGCCCCGGATGCCCCGACGGGCGCGGCGACGTTGTAATGGAGGTTGCCGTCGCCCATGTGCCCGAACACGACCAGGCGCGACTCGGGGAACGCGTCCGCCAGTGCCGGCGCGGTCGATTCGATGAACGCGGGAATCGCCGACACCGGCAGCGCGATGTCGTGCTTGATGTTCGGGCCCTCGCGCCGCTGCGCTTCGCTGATATTCTCGCGCAGCGCCCACAGCCGCGCCGCCTGGTCCTGCGACTGGGCGAGCGTCGCGTCGGCGATGTCGCCGTCCTCGGCCGCACCCGCCAGCGCCGCTTCGACCTCGGCCGCGAGCGGGGCGGCGGCCGCGCTGTCGTCGGCCTGCAGCAGCGCGTACCACGGATGTCCCGGAAGCGGGTCGGGAAGCTCGGGGTGGTGGGCGCGCGACAGGGCGAGTGCGACTGCGCTCATCAGCTCGAAGCCGACGAGGCGATCGCCCAGCGACTGCTTCATCCGATGCAGCAGCCGCAGGGCCTGCGTGACGTCTTGCATCGCCGCCATCGCGGTCACGCGCGTCCGCGGCGCCGGGAAGAGCTTCAGCACGGCCGCGGTGACGATGCCGAGCGTGCCTTCGCTGCCGATGAACAGCTGCTTCAGGTCGTACCCCGTGTTGTCCTTGCGCAGGCCGCGCAGGCCGTTCCAGATGCGCCCGTCAGCGAGCACGGCCTCGATCCCGAGCACCAGTTCGCGCATGTTGCCGTAGCGCAGGACCGCGGTGCCGCCTGCGTTGGTCGAGATGTTGCCGCCGATCGTGCAGCTGCCCTCCGAGGCGAGGGACAGCGGAAACATCAGGCCCGCGCCGGTCGCCTCCCGCTGCACGTCGGCCAGCGTCGCGCCGGCGTCGACGGTGATGGTAGCGTTTTCGTGGTCGAGCGCGCGGATCCTGCGCATGCGGGCGAGCGAAACGACGACCGCAGTCCCCGACGCGTCGGGCGTCGCAGCCCCGCACAAGCCGGTGTTGCCGCCCTGCGCGACCAGCGGAACGTCGGCCGCGGCGCAGATGCGCACGACAGCGGACACCTGCGACGCATCGGCAGGGCGCACGACGGCGCGTGCGGCACCGCGGTAGCGTCCGCGCTGATCGACGAGGTACGGCTCGATATCTGCCGCCGCTGTCAGGACCTGCGCTTCGCCGAGGGCCTCGGCGAGGCCTGCGAGCAGGGTTGCGGCGGAGTTCGTCATGGCGCACGATATTAGCGCACAGCAAAGCGCGTGCCGCGCAGGCGCTTTCGCCCGCGTTGCGGAGGAGCGATGAGCGACGAAAGCACGAAACCCGCAGGCGCTTCGACGCCGTTCTCGGCCGAGGAAGCGATGGCGTTCATGCAGCGGATGTGGAATCCGTTCGGCGTGCCGCTGCCCGGAACGGGCCCGGTCGCCGCGGGTCCGAAGGACGCGGCGCCGCGCGGCTCGGGTCCGGCAGGCGCGGCGCCCGCCGACGCGGCCGCCACGCTGCCCGGCATCACGCCCGGCATGCTGGCGGGGATGATGCCTTTCCCCAATCCGGCGGCGATGTTCGCGGCCCTCGATCCTGCCGAAGTCGACCGCAAGATCGGCGAGCTCCGGATCATCGAGGGTTGGCTCGCGATGACCCTGAACCTCATGCAGATGAGCATCAAGACGCTGGAGCTCCAGCGGGCATCGCTCGAGGCTTTGCAGGGGACGCACGCGCCGGCGGGCCGCAAGGCTGCATCGAGGCCGCACAAGGCCTGACCCGCCCGGCGAGGCGCCCCGCAACCGCCGCTACGCCGCTACGCGACGCTTCACGCGGAACCGAGCCAGGCCTTGCGCAGCGCGAGCGCCCGCGCAGGGGCCTCGGCGCGCAGGGTCAGGTGACATGTGTCGGCCGGCGCGGCCTCGAGCTCGACTTCGACGGCGAAGAGCTCGTCACGGCGAAACGCGTGCACCTCGACCCTATCGCCCGGGGCGCGCGTGGCGAGCAGCGCCTCCAGGGCCGCCGCCGAGGCTCTCAGACCATCGAGCGCCACCAGCACGTCCTGTGGCGCAAGCCCGGCGCGTTCGGCGGGGCCGCGGCTGAAGACGTGTCGCAGCGTCATGTCGCCGTTGGCGCTGGCGCCCAGCCAGCATGCGGGCAGCGGGCCCGCTGCCGGCTTGCCGCCGCGATCCTTCGCGCCGCCCGCGGGCCTAAGGTGCAGGTCGACGCCGAAGGCGTCGAGCAGGGCGGCGAGCGGTGGATCGTCGGTGCCGTCGACGTAGCGCCCGAAGAAATCCCCGAGGCCGACGCCCGCGAGCTCTTCGGCGATCGACTGGAGGCCATTCTCGGTGACGCCAGCGCCCGTGCGTCCGTGCCGGTTCCACAGCGCGCGCATCACGTCGTCGAGCGACGCACGGCCGCCACGACGCAGTGTCAGGTCGAGCGCGAGCGCGATCAGCGAGCCCTTGGCGTAATAGCTGACCACGGCGTTGGGCGAGTTCTCGTCCTGGCGATAGAACTTGATCCATGCGTCGAAGCTGGAATCGCCGACGCTCTGCACGCGACGGCCCGGCGTGCGCAGCACGGTGCTGATGCTGCGGCCCAGGAGCTCGAGGTAGCGTGGCGCATCGATGATGCCGCTCTTCAGCAATGCGAGGTCGTCGTAGTAGGACGTGATCCCTTCGAATGCCCACAGCTGCCTGGTGTAGTTCTCGCGCGTGAGATCGTAGGGCGTGAACGCGGCGGGCTTGATCCGCTTGACGTTCCAGGCGTGGAAGTATTCGTGGCTCGCGAGACCCAGGAACGTCAGGTAATCGTCGCCGACTTCGGTGTGCCCGCGCCGGGGCAGCTGGTTGCGCGAGCACAGCAGGCTCGCGCTCGTTCGGTGCTCGAGGCCCCCGTAGCCGCTTCCCAGTACGGTGACCAGGAACAGGTAGCGGTCGAAGGGCGCACGGCTTGCGGGAGCGCCGCCGAAGAGGTCGTTTTGCCATTGGCAGATGCGGGCGAGGTCGCGCGTCATCCGCTCCAGGTCGGCATCGTGGCGACCCGTGAGCGCGACCTGGTGCGGGACTGCGCCGGCCGCAAAGCTCGCGAGCGTGAAATCGCCCAGCTCGACCGGGTGATCGATCAGCTCGTCGTAATCGGCCGCGCGATAGCGGCCGAAACCCTGCGGCGGCACCCCGTCGGAGGGCAGGGTCGTCGCGACCCGCCAATGCGCGAATCCCGGGCCTTCGGGTGGAAGGATGTCGACCGTGCAGGGCGCAGCCTCGAAGCCTTCGGGACACAGGAACACGCAGGCGCCGTTGAAATAGCCGCGCTTCGCGTCGAGGTAGGCGGTGCGCACCGACACGTCGAACGCATGGACCCTGGCGACGACGGTGAGCGGCGCTTCCGCGGGATCTGCTCGCCAGACAGCCTTCGCCTCCTTGAGGATCGCGACCGGGCGCCCGGCGGCCTCGGCGCGTACTTCGACGAACTGGCGCGAGAACTCCCGGATCAGGTAGCTGCCGGGGATCCAGGCCGGGAGCCGGAAGCGCTGCCCCGCGGGGTCGGGTGCATCGACGGTGCAGCACACCTCGAAGACGTGCGCATGCGGGTCGAGCGGTCGGATTCGATGGTGGACGGCGAGCATCGGCGATGGCGCCCCCGGCACGAATCGAACGTGCGACCCCGCCCTTAGGAGGGGCGTGCTCTATCCACTGAGCTACGGGGGCGATGGACCGGGATTCTATCCTCATGCCGGATGCCGCGGTCGACGCCTGTTGCCGGCGCAGGTAGCATCCGCCCGGGATGAACCGCATTGCGCGCACGACTTCGCCGCTGCCCGGACCCGGACCCGGATCTGCGCTGCGACGGGCAGCGCATGCCCCGGTGTCGCGGCCGCGGCACGGCGGGCTGCGGAGGACCCGGTGATCCCGTGGCTCGACGCGTCGACGCCGTTTCCGCCGATCGATGCCGCGCTGACCGACCCCGACGGACTGCTCGCGGCGGGCGCCGACCTATCGCCTGCGAGGCTCGTCGACGCGTATCGTCACGGAATATTTCCCTGGTACAGCGAAGGCCAGCCGATCCTCTGGTGGAGTCCGGACCCGAGGATGGTGCTGCAGGTCGGGGAATTCCGCGTCTCGCATTCGCTCGCGAAGAGGATCCGGCGGCACGAGTTCGACCTGCGCATCGACACCGCATTCGACGCCGTCATCGACGCCTGCGCGAACGTTCCCCGCGGACAGGGCGGCGGAACGTGGATCACGACTGCGATGATCGATGCCTATCGGCGTCTGCACCGGCTCGGCTACGCCCATTCGGTGGAGGCATGGCGCGGCGACGATCTCGCGGGTGGGCTCTACGGTCTCGCCCTCGGAAGGGTGTTTTTCGGCGAGTCCATGTTCGCGTGCGCGACCGACGCCTCGAAGGTCGCCTTGGCGGGCCTCGTCGCCCGGCTTCGGCAGCTGGACGTTCCGCTGATCGATTGCCAGCAGGAGACAGCGCACCTCGCGTCGCTGGGCGCGCGACCGATTCCCCGGAAGCGCTTTGCGCGCCATCTCCGCGAATTGATACACTGCACCGCGGCTCCGGACGGCTGGCGATCCGGGCCCCTCTCGGACATCGGGTGAGCAAGCTCAACGACCTCCCACTGGCGACGCTGCAGTTCTACGCGACCGCACCCTATCCCTGCAGCTACCTGCCCGACCGTGCCGCGCGCTCCCAGGTGGCGACCCCCAGTCATTTGATCGACGCGCGGGTCTACAGCGAGCTGGTCCGCTTCGGCTTCAGGCGCAGCGGCGCGTTCACCTATCGGCCCTATTGCGACCACTGCCGCGCATGCGTTCCGGTGCGGGTGCCGGTCACGGAATTCCAGCCCACCCGCAGCCAGCGGCGTGCGTGGCGCGATAGCGTCAGGATGGCGGTAGTTAGGCGCGAGTTAGCGTACGATCCCGTCCATTACGAGCTTTATCTCAAATACCAGCGGGTCCGCCACCCCGGCGGCGGGATGGATCAGGACAGCCGCGAGCAGTATCAGCACTTCCTGCTTCACAGCAATGTCGCGACCGAACTCTACGAGTTCCGCGACGATGGGGGCCTGCGGATCGTGAGCCTGGTCGACAGGCTGGACGACGGACTTTCATCGGTCTACACGTTCTTCGACCCCGAGCCCGCGAGCGCCAGCTTCGGTACCCTGAGCATCCTGTGGCAGATCGCCCATTGCCGCGAACTGGGCCTGCCCTATCTATATCTTGGGTACTGGATCGAGCAGAGCCACAAGATGGCCTACAAGGCGAGCTTCCGGCCGATCGAAGGATTTGCCGGTGGCAGGTGGGGTCGCATCGAATAACTGCCCGGCCGAGGGCGCGCCCGCGACCATCATCCAGGCCCGGGTCCGGGCCGGACTCCGTAAACACAATGTAGTCGACAATCCGGTCTGGATGCTGGAATGCGGCGCCCATCGGTGCTTGTGAAAGCAAACGCAGTCCGCTGCCCAAGCGCCGACACTCTTTGCCTTTTCACAACGCGCATCGGTTTCATGGGCTGAATTGACGAGCGGCCTTGCGTGTTCCCGGCAATTTTGATGTAGATTACACACGTGCCGCCAAGCGGCAGTTTTTGCCGTAGGTCGTCCAGCTTCGATTTGGTTGTCTCTTTGGGGGTTTTCATGAACGCCGTCGCCGAGCTTCCCGCATTCGCCAACACGAATTCGCTCCGTCAGATCGAAGTCGAATATGACCGCGAGACGCTGACCCTCTATTGGTGGATGAAGCCATCGCCACGTCCGTGCTTCAACGCCGCCTTCCTCGAGGAGGTCGCTGCATTCGAGAGCAGACTGCAACGGCACCAGGGATGGATCGTTCACGAAGGCCAGCAATGCAGGATCGAGAACGCAGTGTTCGGCAGTCGCATCGCCGGCGTCTTCAACCTGGGCGGGGACCTGTCGATGTTCATCCAGGCGATCCTGCGCAAGGATCGCGAGTCGCTCGCGTACTACGGGAACCTCTGTGTCGACAACATGCATCGACGCCTGACCGGATTCGGCGCCGATGTAGCGACGTTTTCCCTGGTGCAGGGCAAGGCGTTCGGCGGCGGCTTCGAATGCGCGCTGGCGAGCGACGTGTTCGTGGCCGAGCGTTCGGCGACGATGTCGTTCCCGGAGGTGCTCTTCAACATGTTCCCGGGCATGGGCGCGCTTTCGCTGCTGGGGAGAAAGGTCGGACTCCGGAAGGCGGAAGATATCGTCATGAGCGGCCAGGTCTTCACCGCCAAGGAGATGTACGACCTGGGCGTGGTCGATCACCTCGCTGAAGACGGTGCCGGAATCGAGGCCGTGCGCGGACTCGTCAAATCGCGCCAGCGCAAGCGCAACACGTACCGTGCGATGTCCCTTGCAAAGCGGGAGTTCCAGCCGGTGACGCATGCCGAAATGAAGGCGATCGTCGACGTCTGGGTCGACGCGGCGATGCGGCTGGAGAACCGCGACCTGCGCATGATGGCGCGCCTGGTGCGCGCGCAGGAGAAGCTGCTGACGTCGACCGTCGAAGACGAGTTCGTCGACGAGCTCTATGCTTCGTCGCCGCAGGTCATCAACGGATAGCGGAGCGGCCCCGCGTCACAGCGGCGCGGGGTGGCCTGCCTGGATGTAGTTGTTCAGGCAGGCGAAGGTTGCCTCGTAGCACGCCGATATCGCCTCCAGCTTGTCAGCGAGCTCTTGGCTCGACCTCGACTCCGGAGCGGACTCGAGGTCGACCGCCAGGCCCGCAAGCTTCCCGGCCCCGACGCCGACGGCCGCGCCCTTCAGCGAGTGCATCAGGTCGGGAATCTCGCCGATCGTCGCCGCCGCTATCGCCTGGCGCGTTTTCGCAATTATCCCGTCGACGTCACCGGCGAATCCACGGATGAGCTCGGTGAGAAACGACGGATCGCGCCCGATGTCCTCGAGCTGGGCGATGCGGGCGGGATCGATCAGGGCGGTGTCGCTCTCGGCGATCGTGCCCCTCGGCCGCGTCGATGCCTTCGAGGGCAGGTCGGGTCGGGAGGAAACGGTCGCGCGCTGGGGCTTCGCAGGCGCGCTCCTCTCCTGGAGCGGCGCCGCCGGATTGATCGCGGCGTTCTTCTTCGCGCGTTCGCTGCGCTTGCCCAGCCGGTCGATCTCGGCGACCAGGGTGGCCGCGTCGAAGGGCTTGCCCATGAACTCGTCCGCGCCGGCCTTCCTTGCGCGATCGCGCGCCTCGGTGGTGACCGAAGCCGAAAGTATCAGGGCGGGCATTCTCGCGTTCGCCGGCTCCATCATCCGGATCGCCTGGATTACCTCGACGCCGGACCGCTCGGGCATGTTGAAATCCAGAATCGCGAGGTCGGGCTGCTCGAGTTCGTAGAGATCCAGCGCCTCCTCGCCATCGGAGGCCAGGATGACGTGGTGACCGGCGCTCTCGAGCAGCTGGCAGATGATCTTCTGGTTGGTCGGATTGTCCTCGGCGACGAGCACCTTCAGCGCCAGGCGCTGCCGCTTCAGCACGAACGACAGGTCGCCGGTTCCCGAGGTGGCTTGCTCGTCGCCGACCGTGACCGAGTGAATGGCGTTCGCCAGCAGCCTGGCCGATGGATATTCGAGTGCGAAAGCGCCCGTAATGCTGTTGACCCGGGCCTTGTCCACGACCGAGAGCTCGCCGTTGGCGATGTAGACAAGGGCGACGTTCTTGTCGTGAAGTCGCTGTGCAGCGACGGCGAAGGCCGAGCATGCCTGGTCGATCTCGCAGGCCGCAACGATCGCCCTGATCTTGATGCCGGAATTGACCAAGGCATCCACGCGCGCTCCCAGCGGCGTCATCGGCGTGACGATCTCGTAGCGTTCGCCGATGGCGCGCAGCGTGGACGTCACCTGGGCCAGCGCGCCGCTCGCCATCACCAGGGTGATTTCGTCGCCGGCCGCGGGCCCGAGGTCCTCGTCGGAGGCCGCCGGGGCGGGCAGCGCCGTGTCGTCGGGTGCCGCGTCCTTCAGGAACGGCAGTTCCAGCCAGAACGTGCTCCCTTGGCCGAGCGTGCTCTCGACGCCGATGGTTCCTCCCATCAGCTCGACCAGCTGCTTGGCGATCGTCGTGCCGAGCCCGGTCCCACCGTATTTGCGCGTGGTGGACTGGTCCGCCTGGACGAAGCGCTCGAAGATCTTCGAAAGTGCTTCCGGTGCGATCCCGATCCCGGTGTCCTTCACTTCGAATCGCGCTGTCACCGCTTCCGGCGTCTCCAGCTTCTGGCTCACCGTCAGCGAGACTTCGCCGCGCTCGGTGAACTTGATCGCGTTGCCGAGCAGATTGAGCAGGACCTGCCGCAGATGGTGCGAGTCGCCCTTCAACCGGAACTCGAGCGCCGGGTCGACGACGGCATGCAGGGAGATGCCCTTCGAGCGTGTGTGAGGGCGAAGGAGCTGCACCAGTCCGTTGATCGACGCATGCAGATCGAAGGGCGCGACCTCGAGCGTCAGCCGTCCTGCCTCGATCTTGCTGATGTCCAGCACGTCGTCGACCAGCGATCTCAGCACCGAGATCGAATGGCGCAGCAACGAAACGAGCTCGCCCTGCTGGGTCGAGAGCGGCGTCACCTTGAGCAGGTCGACGAGCCCGACGATCCCGTTCAACGGCGTGCGCATTTCGTGGCTCATGTTCGCCAGGAACGAGGTCTTGGCCAGGTTGGCCTCCTCGGCCTTCGAGAGCGCTTCCTGGATCCGCTCCAGAAGCGTGGCGACATAGAGCGGAAGGACGAAGAGCGCGATGAGAAGGCCGATCCCTGCCGTGCGGTGCATCTGCCAGAAAGGCGCGAAGGTGATGACGCCGACGTATCCGACGAGGCAGAGGATCTGGCTGGCGAACAGATACCGCCGCCCGAAACGAAAGCCGTTGCCGAAGGTCACGAACAGGAACACGCCGAGCATCGAATAACCGTACTCGCCGGCCACGGCCATGTACCAGGTCGCGCCTGCATTGTCCGCGAGCATTCCCAGGAGCCGGCGTGGCACGTTTGCCGCGGGCCAGATGCAGATCGCGGTGAAGATACCGATGGCGACCGTGAAGAAACCGGAAAGGGTCACGACGATGGCCAGGTCGTTGCTGGACCAGCGGCTGGGGGCGCCGTGGAACAGCGCCATGTACGCCAGGATGGCCCCGACGATGACGATGCGCAGGCCGGCCTGCTCATGCTCGCTGTCGGAGCGGGCATGCAGGCGGGCCTTGAGGTTGCGCAGGAATTTCATCGAGGGTCGGGACGGCGTGGTTTTTTGGAACATCGCAGCAAGGTTCATACCAAATGATGCTCCCGGCGCCCCATCTCTGGAGGTGCTTGGAATACAATGTTTCCGGTGAACTCGGCATCGTCCGGCGGCGTGGGGTCCGCCCAGATCTGCCTCCAGGAGTGCCGTGGAAACAGTTACTTACGAATCATCGGCCCTCGTCCATTGCCCCTCACCGCGGTTTACTGCGCCGCAACCATTCGAAGCCTTGCAGGGCCGGGCCCGCTGCGGAACCCTGACACTTTTGCGTCGGGCGGTCCCCGTAGTTTCGAAATTGGACCAGAAATGACGCTTCGTCGCACCTGTTCGCGCAGGCCGCGAGGCGCCGCGCGACACGTTTTCCAACCGAGCATGGCATAGATGCACAGTCGAATCGCCGGCACCGGCAGCTACCTCCCCAGTCGCATCCTGACGAACAGCGAGCTTGCCCGGTCGGTCGACACGAGCGACGAATGGATCCGGGCGATGACCGGAATCGCGCAGCGCCACATCGCGGGCGACGGCGAATCGACCGCGGACATGGCCGCGATCGCCGCGAAGGAGGCGCTCGCGGCGGCCGGGATGCGCGCGGCAGAGATCGACCTGATCATCGTCGCGACGATCACGCCCGACCTCGTCTTCCCCACGACCGCGGCGACGGTGCAGGCGCAGATCGGCGCACGCACCGTCGGCTGCTTCGATCTGTCCGCGGCGTGTTCCGGTTTCGTGTTCGCGCTCTCGATGGCCGACGGGATGATCGCGTCCGGGAAGTGCAGGTCGGCGCTGGTGGTCGGCGCGGAACGCATGTCGAGGCTTCTCGACTGGACCGAGCGCAGCACCTGCGTCCTCTTCGGCGATGGCGCGGGGGCTGCGGTGCTGGTCGCCAGCGAGCGTCCGGGGGTGCGGAGCACGAGCCTTCACGCCGATGGGTCGACACCCGACGTGCTCCGGGCCCCTTCCAAACGCAGTCCCTATCTCCACATGGAGGGAGGAGCGGTCTTCAAGTTCGCCGTTCGGTCGCTGGTCGAAGGCGGGCAGGAGGCGCTGCAGGCGAACGGCATGACCTCGGCGGACGTCGACTGGCTGATTCCGCACCAGGCCAACCTCAGGATCATCGAAGCGTCCGCCAAGAAGCTCCAGGTCGACGCCAGTCATGTCGTGGTGACGGTGGATCATCACGCAAACACGTCGGCCGCGTCGATCCCGCTCGCACTCGATCAGGCGGTCCGCGACGGCAGGATCAGGCGCGGGCACAACGTTCTCCTGCTCAGCGTGGGTGGCGGGTTCACGTGGGCATCATGTATGCTGGAATGGTGAGTCGTCACCGGTGCGATCGCGACCGGTGCGCACCGCCGAATCGATGAACTGACCGGTCGGGATCGAGCCGCCCGACCGATCGTGTCCACGTCCCGAACATGAAGATCCTCGTTCCCGTCAAGCGCGTCATCGACTACAACGTCAAGGTCCGTGTCCGGCCCGACGGCACCGGCGTCGAGACTGCGAACGTCAAGATGTCGATGAACCCGTTCGACGAGATCGCAGTGGAAGAGGCGGTACGGCTGAAGGAGAAGGGCATCGCCACCGAGGTGATCGCGGTGTCCTGCGGCGGCGCGGCGTGCCAGGAAACACTGCGCACGGCGCTCGCGCTCGGCGCCGATCGTGCGATCCTGGTCCAGACCGACGTCGAACTGCAGCCGCTGGCGGTGGCGAAGCTGCTGCGCGCGGTCGTGCAGAAGGAACTGCCGCAGCTCGTCCTTCTCGGCAAGCAGGCGATCGACGACGACGCGAACCAGACCGGCCAGATGCTAGCTGCGCTGCTCGACTGGCCGCAGGCCACTTTCGCGTCGAGGGTCGACGTCGCGGGAGCCACTGCGACGGTGAAGCGCGAGGTCGACGGAGGCCTCGAGACCGTCGAGGTCGCCCTGCCCGCGGTGGTGACGACCGATCTTCGCCTCAACGAGCCGCGATACGCGACGCTCCCGAACATCATGAAGGCGAAGAAGAAGCCCCTCGACACGCTGGTGCCCGGGACGCTGGGGGTCGACGTCGCCCCGAGGCTCGTGACCGTCAAGGTGACCGAGCCGGCGAAGCGCAAGGGCGGCGGCCGCGTCGCCGACGTCAAGGAGCTGGTCGCCAAGCTGCGCAGCGAGGCCAAGATCCTGCCCTAGGGCGGGCCCGTCCGGATCTCTGCAAGAGGTTCCCGATGTCCATTCTCGTCATCGCAGAGCACGACAACGCGTCGCTCAAGTCGGCGACCCTGCATGCGGTCACGGCGGCGCGAAAGCTCGGTGACGACATACAAGTCCTCGTGGCGGGCGGCGACGCCGGTGCCGCGGTCGCGGCAGCCGCTGCGGTCGCGGGCGTCGGCCGGGTGCTCCGCGTCGACGCGGACCATCTGCGGCAGCCTACCGCCGAGAACGTCGCTGCGGCGACGCTTGCAGTGGTCGCGCGCGGCGGCTATACGCATGTGCTGGCGCCGGCAACGAGCTTCGGCAAGAACGTGGCGCCGCGCATCGCCGCCAGGCTGGATGTCGCGCAGATCTCGGACATCACCGGCATCGAGGCGCCGGACACCTTCGTGCGCCCGATCTACGCCGGCAATGCGTTTGCGACGGTGCGCTCAATGGATCCGATCAAGGTGATCACGGTGCGCACGACGGCATTCGATGCCGCGCCGGCGACCGGAGGAAGCGCGGCGATCGAGGACATTCCCGCAGGGCCGGAGATCCGGACGTCGAAGGTGACCGGCCAGGAATTCTCGAAGTCCGAGCGGCCGGAGCTCACCAGCGCGCGCATCGTCGTGTCGGGCGGGCGCGGCATGGGCAGCGGCGAGAACTTCCGCCTGCTGGAGGCGCTCGCCGACAAGTTGAACGCGGCCATCGGCGCTTCGCGCGCGGCGGTCGATGCCGGTTACGTTCCCAACGATTACCAGGTGGGGCAGACGGGCAAGATCGTCGCGCCCGACCTCTACGTGGCCGTCGGCATTTCGGGGGCGATCCAGCACCTCGCGGGAATGAAGGACAGCAAGGTCATCGTCGCGATCAACAAGGATGC
Source organism: Betaproteobacteria bacterium (assembly GCA_027307095.1). Classification (GTDB taxonomy): domain Bacteria; phylum Pseudomonadota; class Gammaproteobacteria; order Burkholderiales; family Casimicrobiaceae; genus VBCG01. Next base: position 16,649 of record DAHUXO010000169.1, read on the forward strand.
CGAGGCGCCGATCTTCCAGATCGCCGATTACGGCCTGGTCGGCGATCTCTTCGAGATCATTCCGGCGCTGACCCGAGAGCTGTCGGCCTAGGAACGCCGTGGCCGCGGCGCCGGAATGCCGCCCGCAGGCATCGCGCAGCGCGATGCGTTACGCTATTGCCGTCGCCAATCGCCGCGGATCGCCATGAGCACCTACCACGCGCCCCTCGCCGACATGCACTTCGTGCTGAACGACCTCGCGGGCCTGTCGCAGGTTGCGACGCTGCCGGGGTTCGAGGATGCCACGCCCGACACCGTCGCGGCGATCCTCGAGGAAGCGGGCAGGTTCGCGACCGAGGTCCTGGATCCGCTCAACGCGAGCGGTGACCGGGAAGGCGCGACGCTGCTGCCCGACGGCTCGGTGCGCACGCCGGCGGGGTTCAGGGACGCGTATTCGCGGTATGCCGCGAACGGCTGGAACGGCCTCACCAAGGCCGTCGAGTTCGGCGGGCAGGGTCTGCCGCAACTCGTCGCCACCGCGGTCGAGGAGATGTGGCACGCATCGAACATGGCATTCGACCTGTGCCCGCTGCTGACGCAGGGGGCGATCGACGCCATCGAGCTCTGCGGCACGGCCGAGCAGAAGGCCCGGTATCTGCCGGCGATGGTCTCCGGCAAGTGGACGGGGACGATGAACCTGACCGAGCCGCAGGCAGGCTCCGACCTGGCCGCGGTCCGCACCCGGGCGCTTCCGCAGGCCGACGGCAGCTACCGGATCCACGGACAGAAGATCTTCATCACCTTCGGCGAGCACGACTACACCGAGAACATCATCCATCTCGTGCTGGCACGCACGCCCGACGCCCCCGAAGGGGTCAAGGGCATCTCGCTGTTCATCGTTCCGAAGGTGCTGCTGAACGCCGATGGTTCGCTCGGGGATCGCAACGACGTGCGCTGCGTCTCGCTCGAGCACAAGCTCGGCATCCATGCGAGCCCGACCACGATGCTCGCCTACGGCGACCATGGCGGCGCAGTGGGTTATCTGGTCGGAGAGAAGAATCGCGGCCTCGAGTACATGTTCATCATGATGAACCTCGCGCG
>DAHUXO010000172.1 GCA_027307095.1 Betaproteobacteria bacterium
ATGCCGCCCGCGTTGTCGGTGATCGGGCCGTAGGCGTCCAGCGCGACGATGATGCCCGCCATCGACAGCATCGCGGTCGCGGCGATCGCGATGCCGTAGAGCCCCGCGCACCAGAAGGACACGAAGATTGCGACGCAAACCGCGATGACCGGCAGCGCGGTCGACCTCATCGACACGCCGAGCCCCGCGATCATGTTCGTCGCGTGTCCGGTCGTCGACGCTGCGGCGATGTGCTTGACCGGCGCATAGTCGGTGCCGGTGTAGTACTCGGTGATCACGACCATCGCAGCGGTCAGCGCCAGCCCGACCAGCGCGGCACCGAACACGCGCAGCGGGGAAAGCGCGGCATCGACGCTCCCGATGTCGCCCAGCATCCACTGCGTGATGAACCAGAAGCCGATGGCCGAGATCACGCCGGCGACGATCAGCCCGCGATACAGCGCGTTCATGATCTTGCCACCGGGCCGCGCCTTGACGAAATAGCAGCCGACGATCGAAGCCAGGATCGAGAAGCCTCCCAGCACCAGCGGATAGGTGACCGCTGCGGTCGCCATCGATGGCAGCAGCAGCGCGCCGAGGAGCATCGTCGCGACGATCGTCACCGCGTAGGTCTCGAACAGGTCCGCCGCCATGCCCGCGCAGTCGCCGACGTTGTCGCCGACGTTGTCGGCGATGACCGCTGGATTGCGCGGGTCATCCTCGGGAATGCCGGCTTCGACCTTGCCGACCAGATCCGCGCCCACGTCGGCACCCTTGGTGAAGATGCCGCCACCCAGCCGCGCGAAGATCGAGATCAACGAGCCTCCGAATGCCAGGCCGACCAGCGGCCCGATCGCCGCATGCAGGCCCTCGTTCGCCAGGTTCGGCGCCTGCTCGGCCGAGGCGACGAGGAACCAGTAGAAGCCGGTCACGCCCAGCAAGCCCAGCCCGACGACCAGCATGCCCGTGATCGCGCCACCCCGGAATGCAACTGCCAGCGCCTGGTCGAGCCCGCTGCGCGCGGCTTCGGCAGTGCGAACGTTCGAGCGCACCGACACGTTCATGCCGATGTAGCCGGCGAGACCCGAAAGAATCGCTCCCAGCGCGAATCCCCCCGCGGTGCGCCAGCCGAGGAACACGCCGATGACGATGAGCAGAATGACGCCGACGACGCCGATCGTCGTGTACTGGCGGTTCAGGTAGGCCTTGGCGCCAGCCTGGATAGCGGCGGCGATTTCCTGCATGCGTGCGTTTCCTGCAGGCTTGGCGAGAATCCACCTGATGGACACCGCGCCGTAGACGATCGCCGCCAGCGCGCACAGCAGCGCGAAAACGAGCGGATTGGACATGGATTGCTCTCCCCTGGGATGTGTCGTGTGAAAGGCGCGCTATTCTGCCAGTGCCCTGTCCAGAAAGTCGAGCCGATCCTGCCCCCAGAAAGGCTCGTTGTCGTAGATCCAGGTCGGGACGCCGAAAACGCCGCGATCGATCGCTTCCCGGGTGAGCGCGTCGTACTGCGAGCCAATTTCCGTCGCCTCGACGCGCGATCCGACTGCCCCCGCGTCGAGCCCCTGTCCGAGCGCAATCTCCGCAAGGGTCGCCGATGCGGCGATGTTGCGCTGCTCGACCCAGAGCGCGCGCCCGATCGCGCCGCTGAGCGCCAGCGCCTCGTCGATGCCGATTTCGTTGGCGGCCAGGATCCATTTCGCCGCCAGGTCGCCGGACACCGGAAAATGGGCGGGCTGCGGGTTCAGCGGGATGCCCAGGAACTTCGACCAGCGCGCGAGCTCGACCAGCCGGTAGGCCTGGCGTTGCGGAGCGCGCTGCTTCAGCGGCAGGCCGCCCGAGACCGCGAACACGCGCCCGGTGTCGATCGGCTTGATCGCGATGTCGGCGCCGTGATGCCGGGCGATCGCAACGAAGCGATCGTGACCAAGATAGGTCCACGGCGAAACAGGCGCCATGAAGTAATCGATCTCCTTGTTCATCGGCGCTCCGCGCCGGTTGCAGCGGTTTTCATCATCGGTCCTCTCATGGTCAGATGTCGAATCCGGTCGAAAGCTTCTTCGGCACCGCGGTGTTCTTCAGGCGCACGTATTGTGGCAGGCCGTCGCGATACGGCGGCGGGGCTTCGCCGCGGATCAGCGGCGCGAGATAGGCGCGCGCCTTGGCCGTGATGCCGAAACCGTCGGCCGAGATGTAGGTCCGCGGCAGCATCTTCTCCTTGTTGGCCACTTCCGAAAGCCGCGCCACGCCGATCTTCCAGCGATACGGCTTGTCCGAGACCCGCAGGATCGCCGGCATGACGGCGTTGTGGCCGGCGAGCGCCAGCTCGACTGCCGCCCTGCCCACCGCGTACGATTGATCGAGGTCGGTCTTGGATGCGAGATGGCGAGCGGCGCGCTGCAGGTAATCGGCAACCGCCCAGTGGTATTTCAGGCCGAGCCGCTCCTTGACCAGATTCGCGATCAGCGGGCCAACCCCTCCGAGCTGCGCGTGGCCGAAAGCGTCGCGCGTCCCGGCCTCGGCCATCAGCCTGCCCGACGCGTCCTGCAGGCCCTCGGACACGCCGATGCAGCAATAACCGTTGCGCGCGACCTTCGCGTCGACGGCGGCGACGAACTTCGCCTCGTCGAAAGGGATCTCGGGGAACAGCAGCACCAGCGGAATCGGCGTCGCCGCGTCCTCGGCCATGCCGACGGCGGCGGTGATCCATCCCGCGTGGCGGCCCATCACCTCGAGCACGAAGACCTTGGTCGACGTCTTCGCCATCGACGCGACATCGAACGCAGCTTCGCGCATCGACGTCGCGACGTACTTGGCGACCGAGCCGAATCCCGGGCAGTTGTCGGTGACTGCG
>DAHUXO010000184.1 GCA_027307095.1 Betaproteobacteria bacterium
CGCGCGAGCGCTGCGGTGAGTGCGCCAGCGTCGAAGTCCCGCCAGCGCGCGCAGACATGCTGGTCGGGACGCAGCAGATAGCAGGTTCCGGCACCGGCATCGTCGCGCCGGGCCAGCAGGCCTTGCGCATCCTCGACGATGGCGATGCCCGGTGCGCCACCCTCCGGCGCGGCGCCATCCTGGCCCGCGCCATGCGGCGCGCCGGGTGTCATCGCTCCGGCGTAGGCGTCGCGGTCAAGCGTGTTGAGCCAGGATTGCGGCTGCTTGTCGAAACTGACTTTCTTTTCCTCGGGGTCCGCGTGGGATGCGAACCGCTTGCTCATGGAATTCTCCGGATGAACCTTGACCCGTCTCAGCTGCCCGCGGCCAGCGTCGCTTCGACCGTCGCGTGCCTGCCGTCACGCAGGACGCCGACGGACACCCGCTCGCCCGCGCTGAAGTCGTCGAGACGCGCGCGCAGCCTGGAGACGCTCGTGACCGGCTGGCCACCCACCGACACGATGATATCCCCCGGAACGAAGGTACCGTCCCGCTCGAGGCGCGCCCCCCGCAGGCCGGCGGCAGCGCCCGGACCCTTGGGCACGACCTTGAGCACAAAGACGCCCTTGACGCCCAGCTGCTCGCTCAACGCGTCGTTGAGGTCGGCATCGATCTCGATGCCCAGCGTCGGACGCACGTACTTGCCATGCGCGATCAGCGCCGGCACGACGCGATTGATGGTGTCGATCGGCACCGCGAAGCCGATGCCCGCCGACGCGCCGCTCGGGCTGTAGATTGCCGTGTTCATGCCGATCAGGCGTCCCGCGCTGTCGAGGAGCGGGCCGCCCGAGTTGCCCGGATTGATCGGAGCATCGGTCTGGATCAGGTGCTCGATCGTGTTGCCGTCGTCCCCGTCGAGCGACCGGTCGAGTGCCGAGACGATGCCCGTCGTCAATGACCAGTCGAGACCGAACGGATTGCCGATCGCGTAGACGTTCTGCCCGACGCGCAGATCGTGGCTCGTGCCCACCGGAAGCGGCGGCGGGGGATTCGACGGGACGTCGATCCGCAGCACAGCGATGTCGTGGAAGGCGCTCGCCCCGACCAGCGATGCCGGATAGTCGCGTCCGTCGCTTAGGCGCACCTTCGCAGCCGATGCGCCCGAGATCACGTGATAGTTGGTGATGACGTGGCCCCGGTCGTCCCATATGATGCCCGAGCCGGTTCCGCGCGGAATGCTGCGGATGTTGCGCGACCACAGATCGCGCACTTGCTGCGACGTCGAGATGTAGACGACCGAGCGCTTCGACTTGTCGAAGACGTCGATCGTGAGCCGCTCCTCGGGCGTGAGTGGCCCGCGCGGCGTCACCGGTCGGGCATGAACCGGGGCGGCGATCGACCATGCGATGGAGGCCGAAATGGCCACCACGTGGAAAAGCCGTGAGATCCGGGCGAAAGACGGGAAGCGGGCGTGCAGGCGCATGGCGGGAGTGCGGCGGGCGAGATGGAGCGACGGCAACGGAAGACCGGGCAGTGGCAGCGCGCGGGCGCGGCGGAGGCACGAAATGGAACCGTCGCGACGCCCGAACTGACGCCTCATTCTACCGGTGACCGGACGAACCTGCGTCGGCTGATCGCGCACGAGGTGTTCTTCCCCGCGGCGGCGCTCTACGGCGCCATCGTGCTGCCGTGGTCGGTGCTGGCGATCACCGGCGTCGTGCACGGCCCTGCGTCATTGTCCACCCCGGTGGGTCATGCGCACGAGATGCTGGTGGGCTATGCGCTCGCCGTCGTCGCGGGCTACCAGCTGCCGAGGATGTCGGCCCGGCGCCTCGCGCTGCTGTTCGTGCTGTGGCTGGTTGCGCGCGCGGCCTACGTTGCGAGCCCCGACTCTGTCGTGGCCCGGATGCCGGACGCCGCGTTCGCCGCGGCGCTCGCGTGGCACGTCGTTCCGCGCCTGTTCGTCGCCGCGAAGAAGCTGCGCAACCTCGCCCTGCCGGGAATCCTCGCCGGATTGTGCGTCGCAGCCGTGGCATTCGACATTGCGGGCAGCCGCGCGCGGTCGCCCAGGGGCGGGGCGATCGCGCTGGCCCTGGTCCTGCTGCTCGCGGCGCTGATGCTCTTCATGGGCGGGCGCATCATCGCGCCCGCAGCCGCCGGCCAGCACCACCGGCAGGGGGCCACGCCCGCTGCGCGCGTGCAGCCGCGAATCGAGGGTGCATTGCTCGCGCTGATGGCGATCGCGATCGCCGCGGCGCCCATTCCCGTCCTCGACTCCCTGCTGCGCGCCGCCTGCTGCGCCGCAGGTGCGCTCGCGCTGGTCCGGCTGCTGCGCTGGCGCCTGTGGACATGCCACGGACGCCCCGATCTCGTGTGCCTCGGCGCCGGCTACGCGTGGCTCGCGCTGGGATTGCTCGCGCTCGGCCTGACGACGCACGGGGGCTTGCGCACCGGCGCGATCCACGCGATCACCGTCGGCGCGATGGGAACGCTGACGTTCAACGTGATGGCGGGCACCGTCATGCTGAGGGCGCGCCGCGACCGCGCACGCGAGCCGCGCCTCGTCGTTGGCACCGCGCTGATCGGCGCCGCGGCGACACTGCGGATCCTCGCCGCGATGGCCGGCAGCCATGCGCCGACGTTGCTGATCGCGGCCGCAACCTGCTGGTCGGCGGCATTCCTGCTGCTCGCCGTTCTGCTCGTCGATGTCATGGTCGGCAGGCGAAGATTGCCGGCCTGACGCCCGCTGCGCACGGGTCCGAATGCCGGCGTGCGGGTTTGGCGCGCGCCGACCGGAACTTCAGCCTTCGAGCGCCGCGCGCGCCTTGCGCAACTCGCGCCGCATCGGGGCACCGATCTTCGGATAGCGCATGTCGAGCGCCTCCAGCGCGTCGGTGACGGCCTTCGACACGATGAGCCGGGCGTTCTGCTTGTCGTCCGCGGGAACGACATACCAGGGAGCCTGCCGCGTGCTGGTCGCGCCGATGCAGCGCTCGTAGGCATCCATGTACGCGAGCCAGTGCTCGCGCTCCCTTATGTCCGCGAAGTTGAACTTCCACAGCTTCTGCGCATCGTCGATGCGTTCCAGGAGCCGCCTCCGCTGCTCGTCCCTCGACAGATGGAGGAAGAACTTGAGGATCCGCGTGCCGTTGCGCGAAAGGTGATTCTCGAGGTCCACGATGGAATGGAAGCGTGTGCGCCAGAGCTTGGCGTCGACCTTCCCCTTGCCGCCGCCCTCGCCCCCGGCATCGCGGTCCGGAAGGTTCTCGGCTCTCAGCAACTCGGGATGGACGCGGACGACGACGACTTCCTCGTAATACGACCGGTTGAAGATGCCGATGCGGCCGCGCTCGGGCAGCGCCTGCGTGGTCCGCCACAGGAAGTCGTGCTGCAACTCGGCCGCGCTCGGGTGCTTGAAGCTCGTGACCTGGCAACCCTGGGGGTTGACGCCGGACATGACGTGCTTGATCGCACCGTCCTTCCCCGCCGTGTCCATGCCCTGGAACATCAGCAACAGCGCGTGCTGGTTCGATGCGTAGAGCAGCTCCTGCAGCGACGCGAGCTTCGCGACCTGCCGTTCAAGCAGCTCCTGGTATTCGTCCTTCGACCGGTAGACGGGCGCCACCGCCGTCGGCCACTTCCGGAGGCTCAGCTTCGCGCCTTCGGGCACGAGGAAATCCAGGGTGGAGATCTTCACGGACATTCCTTGCGTTCGGGTTGCCGGATGCCGGCGATCGGCCATTAGAGACGGAAACCCCGGCAACAATCAAACGTTTTTTCGGCGCAGCCCGGAACGCCAGCGCGACAGGCAGAGACCACGGCAATCGAGCGGTCGGGTCCAGCGGCCGCAGTGCCCGCGCAGGCCCGGGTGATATCGTGACGCTTTCGACGACACGACGCCCAACCGCGCAACGGATGCGATGACGCAGACCAGGCCCGCAGCATCACCTGCGCCTTCCACACTGGCCGTCGTCGACATGGGGTCGAACAGCTTTCGCCTCGAGATCGGGCGCGTCGAAGGCGGGCAGATCTTTCGCCTCGACACCTGGCGCGAGACCCTCCACATCGGTGCACGCCTGGACTCGCGCGGGCGCCTAACCGCCGACGGGAGGCGGCGCGCCCTTGCCTGCCTCGCCCGGTTCGCGGAGCGCCTGCGCGGGCTGCATCCATCGGCCGTGCGCGTCGTGGCGACCCACACGTTCCGCGTCGCGGCGAACGCGACCTCGTTCCTCGAGAGGGCCGAACGCACGCTCGGATTCCCGATCGACGTGATCACCGGGAACGAGGAAGCGCGGCTCATCTATGCCGGCGTCACGCATGTCCTTCCCGCATCGGTCGAACGGCGGCTGGTCATCGACATCGGCGGCGGCTCGACCGAATTCATCGTTGGTCATACGCTGCTTCCCGACCGGCTCGCGAGCCTGCCGATCGGCTGCGTCAACTTGACCCAGCGCTTCTTCCCGCAAGGCAAGCTCACCGCAGCCGCATTCCTCGCCGCCGAAACCGCCGCGCGGGCAGAGGTCGAAGAGATCGGTCGCGAGTTCGGAAGTGACGCCTTCGACGTCGCGTACGCGTCCTCGGGAACCGCACTCGCGCTGGCGGAGATGCTGGAAGCCAACGGCCTCTCCGCGGCAGGCATCACGCCAGACGGGCTCGCGAGGCTGCGCAAGCGCATGATCGCCACCGGCGAGATCGGCCGCCTGCGGATCGCCGCGCTCAAGCCCGAACGTGCTCCGGTGCTGGCCGCCGGACTTGCGATCATGGCCGCGGCGCTCGCGGAACTCGGCGTGCAGCGGGTCAACCCGGTCGGCGGAGCGCTGCGCCTGGGCGTTCTGTACGACCTGCTCGGTCGCACCGAGCATCACGATGCGAGGACCGCGACGATCGAGCAGTTCCTGACCCGCTACCAGGTGGACCGGGACCACGCATCACGGGTCGCGACGCTCGCGGTCGACCTTTACCGGCGTGCCGTATCGAGCCCGCAGCCCATCGCGGTCCAGCGATTGGAATGGGCCGCGCTGCTGCACGAGATCGGGATCCAGGTTTCGCACACCGGCTTCCACAAGCACGGCGCCTACATCCTCGAAAATGCGGACATGCCGGGATTCTCCTCCGGCGAGCAGCAGAC
>DAHUXO010000194.1 GCA_027307095.1 Betaproteobacteria bacterium
TCGATCAGCGCGTCGAGTGCCGCAGGATCGACGTAACCCTTTTCGGCGAGCACGGTCTCGAGCGCTCGCACGCGCAGGTCCATTTCACCCAGCTCGCTGTGATCGTGGTCGTCCACGCCCGGCGGCTACTTCCCTGGAGCCGACCCGGTCGCGCCCGGGGAAGTCGTGCCCGACGTGTCCGCACCCGACGTGCTCGCGTCCAGGGCCTTGATCACGTCGTCGGTGATGTCGACGGACTTGCCGACCCACAGCGCGTCCTGCAGGATCAGGTCGAAATTCTGCGCCTTGGCGTAGGCCGTCAGGACCTTGTCGAGCTTCCCTTTCAGCTTGTCGAGCTCCTCGAACTGCCGCGCGCGCAGGTCCTCGTTGAACTGCTGCCGCTGCCGCTCGAGATCCCGCGCCTGCAGATCGAGGTTGCGCTCGCGTGACGCGCGTTCGTCGACGGACAGGGCCTGGCGCTGCTTCTCGTACTGCGCCTGCGCCGCCTGCAGCGCGGCCTCCTTCTTCGTGAGGTCGTCGTCGCGCGGCTTGAACTCGCGCTCGATGCGGTCGTGCGCTGCCTTCGCGGCCTGCGACTGCTGCAGGATGCGCTCGGCGTGGAGCACGCCGATCTTGTAGCTCTCGGCGAGCGCCGGTGCGGCGAACGCAAGCAGCATGGCGACGGCCAGCGTCGCGCGGGCGCAGTGTCGGCGCCAGGTCGTCGATGGAATAACCATCGTCGTTCGAGCGTGGTCGGTGGTCATTGGTTCGCGACGCCGTGCGGGACATGGCCGGCCGACACGTGCATGGCGGCCGACGCGACGTGCTGCGCCTGGTCGTCGAAGAAGATGTCGGCGCCGAAGGCGCGCAGGAATTCGCCCTTGTCGAGACCGCCGAGGAACAGCGCCTCGTCGATGCGGATGTTCCAGGCGCGCAAGGTCCGGATCACCCGTTCGTGCGCCGGGGCGCTGCGCGCGGTGACGAGCGCGGTGCGGATCGGACTGCGATCCTCCGGAAAATCCGCCTGGATCCGGTGCAGCGCCGCGAGGAACTCCTTGAACGGGCCGCCCGACAGCGGCGTGGTCGCGGCATCGCGCTCGCTCTGGGTGAATGCGGCAAGGCCTCCGGCCTGGTACACGCGCTCGGCCTCGTCGGAAAACAGCACGGCATCGCCGTCGAAGGCGATCCGCAGCTCGTCGGTCTCGTTGCGGAACACGCTGGGAAAGATCGTCGCCGCGGCGTAGCCCTCTTCCAGTGCGCGCCTGACGTCCCCGGTATCGGCCGACAGGAACAGGTGCGCACCGAAGGCCGGAACGTAGCGCGACGTCGACTCGCCCTTGGTGAACGCCGCGCGGCTGATGTCGAGGCCGTAATGCTTGATCGAGTTGAACACGCGAAGTCCGGTGTCGGCGCTGTTGCGCGAAAGCAGGATCACCTCGACGTACTGCTTGGGCAGGCGGTTGAGGCGCAGGAGCTTGGTCACCAGCGCGAAGGCCGGGCCGGGCGCGAGAATCTCGTCCTCGTGCTCGATCTGATACTGGTGATAGCTGTCGACGCCCCGCTCGGTGTAGACGCGATGGCTCTCGGCGAGGTCGAACAGCGCCCGCGAGCTGATCGCGACGACGAGCTTGCCTTCGAGCGTGGGCGCTGCCATGGAACGAATACTACCGCCCGGACGCGATCGGCGTTCATGCCCCCTTCATCTCCGCCCTTGCTTGCCCGCGCCACTCGCGCTCGCCTCCCTCTCCCTCTCCGTGGGAGAGGGTCGGGGCAACGGGGACGCTCAGGCCGCGCGCTTCAGGTCGCGCTCGATCTCGCGGAAGGTCGCGCGGATCTGGTCGGCCGCCCAGGCGAGGTCGTCGCGCGGAATGTTGAGCGGCGGCGCAATGCGAACGACGGTGCCGTGCGTGTCCTTGGACAGGATGCCGCGCGCGAGCAGCCGGTCGACCACCGGACGCGCACCGATGTACCGGGCGTCGACCTCGATGCCGACGAACAATCCGCGCCCGCGAACGTCGCGCACGATGTGGCTGCGCAGGTCCTGCAGCTCTTCCAGCAGCCACGCGCCGAGCTCCGCCGAGCGCGCGACCAGTTTCTCGTCTTCCAGCACGTCGAGTGCCGCGATCGCGACGGCCGCCGCCAGCGGATTGCCTCCGAAAGTGCTGCCGTGGTCGCCCGGGTGGAACACCTGCATCAGGTCGTTGCTGCCGACCAGCGCCGAAACGGGCAGGAGTCCTCCCCCCAGTGCCTTCCCGAGGATGACGGCATCGGGGCGCACGCCGTCGTGCTCGCTGGCGAGGAAGCGCCCGGTGCGCCCCAGTCCCGTCTGGATCTCGTCGCATATCAGCAGCACGCGGTGCTCGCGGCAGATCTCGGCGCAGCGCGCGAGATAGCCCTGCGGCGGCACGACGATGCCGCCTTCGCCCTGGATCGGCTCGACGAGGAATGCGGCGGTTCGCGGCGTGATCGCCCGCGCGAGCGCATCGGCGTCGCCATAGGGAATCGTCGACAGGCCGGGCGGAAACGGCCCGAAACCGTCGCGGTACTGCGGCTCGGTCGACAACCCGATCACCGCGATCGTGCGACCGTGGAAATTGCCGTCGCAGGCGATGATCTCGGCGCGGCCATCGGGAATTCCCTTGACCTTGTGCCCCCATTTGCGGGCAGCCTTCAGCGCAGTCTCGACCGCCTCCGCACCGCCGCTCGCCGGCAGCACGCGATCGAGCCCGGTCAGTCGCGCGAGGCGCTCGAACAGCGCGGGCAACTCGTCATTGTGGTAGGCGCGCGAGGTCACGCCGAGCCGTTGCGCCTGGGCGACGAGCGCCGCGACGATCCGCGGATGCGCGTGGCCGAAGCTCACGGCCGAATAGGCGCTCATCAGGTCGAGATAGCGGCGGCCGTCGATGTCGGCGAGCCAGCTCCCCGCGCCGCGCGCAAGCACGACGGGCAGCGGATCGTAGTTGTTCGCGCCGTGGGCCTTCTCGCGGCCGATCAGGTCGGACGCGGCTTCGGACAGCGGCAACGGGCGGAACGCGGGCTCGTAACCCGCTCGATTGTGGGCAGTCATCGCGTGCTCCTCGTGAAAGCGAGCCGGCCGCGACGACGTCAGATCCGGTCAGTCAGAGTCGCGCACGGGCGGCCTCGATGCGCCGCTTCGGGCTTGTGGCCGCGGCGCGTTCAAGCGTAGGGGAGGAAATCCCGACTTCGCCAAGTCATGAGCGAAGCATAACCCGTGCGCAGGGCCTCCAGCTAGTTGCGGCGCACAAGAACGAGGTGGCGGCGACGCCCGCGCAGCGCACGTCACGCAGGCCGCGCTCAGGCGCGCTGTAATGCACAAAACCCCAGGATCGCCGGAATCTGGGCATCGAAACCCGAAAATGCGTGATCCCCGCAGCCCTCGAGACGCTGCCACGCACCGGCGTAGAAAGCGATCGCCTGCCGGTAGTCGAGGACCTCGTCGCCCGACTGCACGAGCAGCAGGTAGCGATCCGGTCGGGTGATGCGCGAAACCGCCAGCGCCCGCAACTCGGCGAAATGCTCGTCGGTCACCTCGAAGCTCGCGCCGCTGTGGAGGTTCGTCTGGACTCCCGCGTGGGGGCGCAGCTCATCCCATGGACTGACCGCCGGATTGACCAACACGGCGCGCGTGCCATAGCGTTCGGCGGCGCAGGTCGCATAGAAGCCCCCGAGCGAGCTACCGACGAAGCAGAGCCGGGTGTGATCGACGGCCGCGACGATCCGTGCAATCGCAGCCATCGCAAGCGACGGCCGGTGCGGGAGATCCGGAATGTGCAGGACCGGGCGCAGCCGTGCCGGCAACGATGCCACCGCCTGCGCGAGCCGCGTCGCCTTGGCGCTTTGCGGCGACGAGCGAAAGCCGTGCAGGTAGACGATCGTCGGCGTCATCGGGATACCTTCGTGCTGCGCACTCCGGTGTTCGCCCTCGGGGCGGCCCTTCCGGCTCACGCGCCGGCGAGGGCGTCGAGCAATCTGCCGTGCACTCCGCCGAAATCGCCATTGCTCATCACCAGCACGTGATCGCCGGCGCGGGCGTCGGCCACGACGGCGCGCACCAGCGTATCGAGGTCGTCGAAGACCTGCGCACGCGCGCCCAGCGGCGCCAGCGCGGAGGCCGCGTCCCAGCCGAGGTTCGCCGCGTGGCAGTAGACGCGGTCGGCCTGCGCAAGCGCGTCCGGCAATGCGGCTTTCATCGTGCCGAGCTTCATCGTGTTCGAGCGCGGCTCGAGCACCGCAAGGATGCGTCCGCCGGACTGCGACTTGCGCAGGCCGTCGATCGTGGTCGCGATCGCCGTCGGGTGATGGGCGAAGTCGTCGTAGACGGCGACGCCGTCGATCGTTCCGCGCAGCTCCATCCGGCGCTTGACGCCGCGAAACGATGCCAGCGCCGCGAGGCCGGCTGCCATCGGCACGCCCGCGTGACGCGCCGCCACCAAGGCCGCGAGAGCGTTCATCCGGTTGTGGCGCCCGGAAAGCCCGATCTGCAGCACGCCCACCGGCGTGCCGCGGTGCGCGATCGCGCCGTCCTCTGCGATCGTCCACTCCGGAGGCGGCAACGAGTGCGCACGAGACGACTGCGCCGAATCCGGGGCGCCGAAACGCTCGACCTCGCTCCACAGGCCCCGCGCGAGCACGCGCGCAATGCTCGCCTCGTCGCCGTTGGCGACGAGGCGCCCGCTCCCCGGCACCGTGCGGACCAGGTGATGGAACTGTGTCTCGATCGCCGCGAGGTCGGGGAAGATGTCGGCGTGGTCGAACTCGAGGTTGTTGAGGATCGCGGTTCGCGGACGGTAGTGGACGAACTTCGACCGCTTGTCGAAGAACGCCGTGTCGTATTCATCGGCTTCGATGACGAAGAACGGGCTGTCGGCGAGCCGCGCGGAAACGTCGAAATCCAGCGGCACTCCGCCGATGAGGAATCCGGGATCGAGGCCCGCGCGGTCGAGAATGTGGGCGAGCATCGCGGACGTGGTCGTCTTGCCGTGGGTTCCAGCCACCGCAAGCACCCACTTTCCCGACAGGACGTTCTCCTGGAGCCACTGCGGCCCGGACGTGTAGGCGAGGCCGCGATCCAGGATCGCCTCGATCAGCGGGTTGCCGCGCGAGACGACGTTGCCCACGACGAAGACATCGGCGTCACGCGCGACGCCCTCGAGTTGCGCCGCGTCGAAACCCTCGGTGAGACCGATGCGCAACGCCTCGAGCTGGGTCGACATCGGCGGGTAGGGGTTGGCGTCGCAGCCCGTCACCGCGTGTCCTGCGCGGGTCGCGATGGCTGCGATGCCCCCCATGAAGGTGCCGCAAATGCCGAGGATGTGAAGGCGCATCGTTCGTGCGGCCGCCGGTTCGGCGCCGCCTTCGGGGGGTTGCAAGCCGCGCATTATCGCCGACCGGCTCCGGCGATCGCCGCAACGCCCGGATCGGGGGCCCGCAGGTGGCACGTTCTTTGCGCCATACCGGGTCTACCATCCGACCGGGTCGTGGATCCGCACGTGAGCGTGGCACCCCAGCACCGCGATGCCGCCTCCGCCGCCGAGGCGGCGGGATCGCTCCCCGGCGCCGCCGCCATGCCGTTCCGCGCAGGCATCCGCCTGCGGCTGGTGCTGCTGGTGCTGGCACTGGGACTGCCGTTCCTCGTCTATGTCGGCCTCAGCGCGATGCGCCAGAGCGCGGACGACCGCAGCGAAGCCCGCGAGCGGATGGTATCGCTGGCGCGTCTGGTTGCCGCCCGCGTCGACGATTATCTGAGCGACATGGCGGGCGCGATCGCCCTCTCGAGCCACGGCACGGTCGTCGACCGCGCGCAGGTCGCGGCCAACGACGCCTTCCTGCAGGGATTGCGCCGCGACCTCCCGGCCTCGATGAGCAACATCGGCGTTTGGGCCCTCGACGGTCAGAACGTGGGGTCGCTGGATCGCTTGCGGCGCGGCGACGACCTGAATATCGCCGAACGACCCTATTTCGCGGCGGCACTTGCCCATCACGGCCTGACGATCGACGGGCCCCTGCCGGCGCGATCCGACGGCGAACCCATTGCCATCTTCGCGCGCCGGCTGCGCGATGCCACGGGTCGTCCGCTGGGGGTCGTGACGGCGTCGGCACGCCTGTCGGGACTGACCGGGCTGCTCGACGCCAAAGGCGTCGCGCCGGCGCCCACGATCGTCACCCTCGTCAACGGCGCGGGGATCATCCTGGCGCGCAACCGGGACGCAGCGCACTGGATCGGCAGGACATTCGCGGACGGGGCCGACGCCCCTGCCCCGCTGCAGATGGCCGAAGGCGCCGACCAAAGCCGCGGGACCGACGGTGTGCTGCGCCTGATCGCCTACGCGACGCCGTCGCGCGCGCCCTGGCGCGTCTACGTCGAGATGCCGGCCGACGCGATCCTCTCGGCTTCGCGCATGGGGGTGGCCGAAACGATCCTGCTGGGATTGTCGGCCCTGCTCCTGGGCGCCGTATTCGCTTTCCACTCGGGAACCCGGATCGCCCGCCCGCTGCGCCAGCTGGC
>DAHUXO010000197.1 GCA_027307095.1 Betaproteobacteria bacterium
CAGCGGCGCCGCGACGCTTCCCGCGAGCAACGCGAGCGCCTGCGCCGGCGCCATCTCCTTCAGCACGCCTTCGCGCTGCCCGTCCTCGATGAGTCCCCGGATGACCCCGAGGTGTCGGTGGACGTTCGCGCGCAGGAACGCACCGGCCTGCGGCTCGCCCGAAAGCGCATCGATCAGCAGGCGCCGGAGCAGGCCTGCATGGTCGCGCGCGAACCGGCCGAGAACGCAGAGCGCAGCGCGCAACGCGTCGACCGCGGGGCCGGCGCTCGCCGCGAGCTCGAGGTTCGCGAACATCTCGTCGTAGAGCTGCTGCAGCAGCCGCCTGACGAACTCGTCCTTGTTCCCGAAGTGGTAGTGGAACATCCCGAGGTTCACGCCGGCGCGCTCGGCGACCTTGCGCACCGACATCGCGGCGGCGCCCGTCTGCGGGAACAGCTCCCGTCCGGCCTTCAGCAGCAGTGCGTCGACATTGCGCGAAGGGCGTGGCATGCATGTAACTATACGTACGTTTAATTATACGGTCAACCAGTATCACGCGGCCGCACGCGGCGCCGCCGGAGCGCAGGCGGCGGTCAGTCGTCGGCGCCCTGCGCGAGAGCCGGCAGCGCCCGGGGGGCCGCGCGCAACGCCTTGCGGCGCAGCCGGCGCTCATGAAACGCATCGAGGTAGGTGTAGAGCACCGGCACGACGACCAGCGTCAGCAGCGTCGACGTGACGACCCCGCCGATGATCGCGCGTCCCATCGGCGCCTGCTGCTCGCCGCCGTCGCCCAGGCCGAGTGCCAACGGCAGCATGCCGCCGATCATCGCCGCCGTGGTCATCAGGATCGGGCGCAGCCGAACCTGGCCCGCGTCCAGCAGCGCGTCGGCCAGGCTCGCGCCGGCGCGGCGCGACCGGTTGGCGAAATCGACCAGCAGGATCGCGTTCTTGGTGACGAGACCCATCAGCATGATGAAGCCGATGATCGAGAAGAGATTGAGCGTCGTTCCCGTCACGAGCAGCGCGAGGAACACGCCGATCAGCGAGAACGGCAGCGAGACCATGATCGCCAGCGGCTGTGTGAAGCTCGCGAACTGCGACGCGAGGATCAGGTAGATGAAGATCACCGCGAGCCCGAGCGCGGCCAGCGCGGCCCTGAACGAATCCTGCATGTCCTGCTGCTGACCCGCGGCCTGCAGCCGGTAGCCGGGCGGCAGCTGCATCGCGTCGGCGACCTTCTGCACGTCGGAACCGACATCCCCGGACGGTCGCCCCTCCGCATTGGCGTAGATGCCGATGCGCCGCTCGAGGTCCTCGCGCTTGATGATCTGCGGGCTCGTCGATGGAACGATGTCGGCGACCTGCCGCAAGGGAACCATGCGCATCTGCCCGTCGGGCCCGCGGCGGTTCGTCGTCAGGTAGAGGTTCCCGATGTCCGAGGCGACCTGCCGGTCGCTCTTCGACAGCTGGACGTTGACCTCGTAGTTCTGGCCGTCGGGGGCGAGCCAGTAGCTGATCGTGTCGCCAGCCACCAGCGGCCGGATCGTCGCCCCGACCTGCTGGACGGTGATGCCGAGATCCGCGGCCGCATCGTTGTTGAGGCGGATCGACAGTGCCGGATTGGCAGCCTTGTCGGAGGTCTCGAGGTCGGCGATGCCGCGAATCCCGGCGATCCTGTCGGCGAATGTCCGCGCGAGCCGGGACAGCGTCTCGGGATCGGGCCCCAGCACGTTGAACCAGATCGGCCGGTCGTAACCAAGCGCGAGCTCGATCCCGGGAATCGGCTTCAGGGCCTTGCGGATCGCGCGCTCGAGATCCTTCTGCGAGCGCGCCCGCTTGCTGCGGTCGGTGAGCTTCAGGTTGACACGCGCGTAGTTGCGCCCGTCGTCGGTCCCGATCGTCGTCATCGCCATCGAGATTTCCGGGAACCGCTTCAGGACCCGCTCGGCTTCGGCGACCTTGGCATTCGTGTACTCGAGGCTCGAGCCGACCGGGGTGTTGAGCCGCAGCGAGATGAAACCCTGGTCGACCTCGGGTATGAATTCGGTGCCGACCAGCGGGACGATCAGGAAGCTCGCGAAGAAGCTGCCGAGCGCGATCGCGAGCACCGTCTTGCGATGACCGAGTGCCCAGCGAAGGACGTCCGCATAGATCGCGTGCACGCCGTCGATCAGTCGCTGGACCCGCGCCACCAGCCTTCCGAGCCATGGCGCGCGCCTGAAACGCGTCTTTGGCGGGTCGTGCCATACGGACGACAGCATCGGGTCGAGTGTGAAGCTGACGAACAGCGACACCAGCACCGCGACGGCGACGGTGATCCCGAACTGGAAGAAGAAGCGACCGATGACGCCGCTCATGAACGCGATCGGCACGAACACGGCGACGATCGCGAACGTCGTCGCCATGACGGCGAGCCCGATCTCCTCGGTGCCCTCCCGCGCTGCGGTCACGTGGTCCTTGCCCAGCGCCAGGTGGCGCACGATGTTCTCGCGCACGACGATCGCGTCGTCGATCAGGAGCCCGATGGTCAGCGACAGCGCCATCAGCGTCAGGAAGTTCAGCGTGAATCCGAAGGCATGCAACGCGATGAACGTCGCGACGACGGCAAGCGGGAGCGTCAGCCCGGTGATGATCGTGCTGCGCCAGCTCCCGAGGAACAGGAACACGATCAGCACCGTCAGCACGCCGCCCTCGACAATCGTGCTCTCGACCCGGTCGACGGAGCTCTGGACATCGTCGGCGTTCGAGTAGGTGATGCGCAGATCGACGTCGGACGGCAGGCGCGCCTTCAGCGCCGCGACGGCGGCCCGGATGTTGCGCCCGGTCTCGACGATGTTCGCGTCCTGGGCTTTCTGGATGTCGAGGGTGATCGCCGGGTGCCCGTTGATCCGCGAGATCGAGTCCGGGTCCTTCTCGCCGTCGATGACGTTGGCGACCTGCGACAGGTAGACCGCGCCCCCGCCCTGCCTGGCGACGACGATGCGCCCGAACTGCGACGGGTCCTTGATCTTGCCGTCGACGCGGACGACCTCGTCGCGGGCCCCGCGGGAGATGCGGCCGGCCGGCACGTCCTGGTTCGCGTCGCGGATGGCATTCATGACCTGGTCGACCCCGATGCCGAGTGCGGCCAGCGCCTCGGGCCTGATCTGGATCAGGATCTGGCGGGTGACGCGGCCGCTGATGTCGATGCGCGCGACCCCGGGAAGGTTCTCGAGCGCTTTGACGATCGTCTGGTCGGTGAGCGACGTCAGCTCGCGCAGGCCGGTCGTCGGCGACGTGACGGCCAGCGAGACCACCGGCTGGCTGTTCTGGTTGTCGACGCGGGTGACCAGCGGGTCCTTCACGTCCCTGGGGAAGGCCGTGCGCACCGGCGCCAGCTTGTCGCGAACGTCCTGCACCGCCTGCGCGACATTGGTCGACAGGCGGAACTGGACGAACACCTGGCTCTGCCCCTCGAGCGAATTCGACAGGATCTCCTTGACGCCGGGCACCTGGTTCACCGCGTACTCGACCGGCTTGGTCACGTCGTTCTCGACCGCTTCGGGCGCGGCGCCCGGGTAGGTCGTGAGGATCATCACGTACGGCAGGGTCACGTCGGGCATCTGCTCGACGTTGAGGCGCAGGTAGGAAAACAGCCCGAGGACGGTGATGCCGATCATCACCATCGTCGCGAAGACGGGATTGTCGATCGAGGTCCGGGTGATCCACATGGCGAGCTACGACCGCGCCGCCTTGACGATCGCCGGCGCGCCGTCCTTCAGGTTGCCGAAACGCGCGGCGAGCACCGGCGTCCCCGGCGGCAGCGGCGTGCTTATCTCGATGCGACCGGTGGTCTCGTCGCGCCGTCCGGTGGCGACGACGTGCCGGACGAGCTTGCCGCCCTCGATCGTCCACACGTACGATTGCCCGGCCTCGTTGCGCACGGCACCCGCGGGAAGGGTCGGCGTCGGCGCGGCGGCCGCAAGCGCGATGCGGCCGGTCGCGAACATTCCGACGCGCAGTGCCGCATCGGGGTTCGGGAGGCTGACGTGGACGACGATCGCGCGTGTGCCGGGCTCGGTCGATGGATTGATCCGATCCACGCGGCCGGCGAAGCTCCGGCCGCCGAAGCCATCGACCGAGAGCTCGACCGGCATGCCGTGCGCCAGCTGCGGCACGTCGATCGCCGGTACCAGCGCCTGCATCTCGAGATCGCCAAGGTCGACGATCGTCAGCAACGGCCCCTCGACGGCGACCTTCTCGCCGGGCTGCACCTGTCGCCCGGCCACGATGCCCGAGAGCGGTGCGACGACATCGGCGTCGCGCAGCGCGTTTTGCGCGACCTGCACCTGGGCCTCGGCGGACTTGACGTTGCCGCGCGCGACGTCGAAGCTCGACTCGGCATTGTCGAATGCGCTCTGGGAGATGAACCTGTCGTGCAGCAGGCGCAGGTTCATCGACCGCGTCTTTTCGGCGAGCGCCAGTTGCGCGCGCGCGCTCTCGAGCGCGCCCATCCGGTCTGCGATGCGGGATTTCAGGTCGGCCGAATCGATGCGCGCGAGACGCTGGCCCGCCCGCACCGCATCGCCCTCGCGCACCGTCAGGTCCGCGACGTCCCCTGCGACCTTGGCCTTGACGATCGCCTGGCGCACCGGCTCGAGCGTTCCGGAGACCGGCAGCCATCGTGAAAGCGGGGTGTCGCGGACGTAGGTGAGATCGGCAGCGGCGAACTCGAGCGCGACCGGGGTCGCGCGGCCCCGGGCAGTGGCAGCCTCGTCGCTCGCGCGCTTGGCGGCCCGCAGCGCCACCGCGCCGGCGAGTCCGGCGACGAGGATCCCCGCGGCGAGGACCACTGCGACCCGCCGTCGCGTCGTGCGGATGGACATGCGTTCTCCCTTCGCGCCCGGTTGGGGCGCGGCCGGTTCGACGGCGCCGCGGCAAGCCGGGTGCGGGTGGCACCGGTACGCCGCGACGTTCGGGCATTCGATGCGGCGAGGTCCCCGATCGGATTCACCTGCCCATCCAGGCGCCTGCGTGCGCGACAGGACGCGACGGCGCCCGACCGGATTCGACCGGGCGCAGCCTCGCCGCCGGACGGCGCCCGCCGTCTGCGGCGAGTCAGTGGACGCTGCCCGGCCCGGCAACGCGACGGCCCCCCATGCCCCCGGGTGCGGCACCGCCATTGACACCGGAATCGCCGGGCCATCATAATTTTATGTTTTCCCTTTCTCCCATTCTCCGTCCGGAGGGATCAGATGCGTGGCTTCCACAGGATCGGCCTGACGCTCGCTGCAGCGTCGGTCATCGCGATTTACGGTTGCGGCAA
>DAHUXO010000203.1 GCA_027307095.1 Betaproteobacteria bacterium
ATGCCGATGGGGCCGATCGAGCTTGCCGACACGGTCGGGCTCGACATCTGCGTCGCCGTCGGCCGCATGCTGGGCAGCGACACCGAGGTGCCGCGCAGGCTGGCCGGGCACGTCGCGGCGGGCCAGCTCGGGAAGAAGACCGGGCAGGGCTTCTATGCGTGGAGCGAGGGCAAGCCGCGAAAACAGGCGGCAGGCACGGTGCCGGCCGGTCTCGCGCAGCGGCTCGTCGGGCCGCTGGTCGCCGAAGCGCAGGCGGCGCTGGCGCAGGGGATCGTCGCCGACGCGGATCTGGTCGATGCCGGCGCGATTTTCGGCGCGGGATTCGCGCCGTTCCGCGGCGGGCCGCTGCACTACGCGGGCGGCACCGGCGCGAGGCGCTGACGTCGGGTCGCGGGTTTTCGCTGGTGTACGATGCGGCGCAAGCCGCCGGAGGGGGACGATGGTGGAACGGATCTGGCTCGAGCACTATCCGCAGGGCGTTCCCGCCGACATCGACGTCGACGAATATGCGTCGGTGCGCGAGGTGTTCGAGGAAAGCTGCCGCTCGTTCGCGACCCGGCCGGCGTTCTCGTGCATGGGCCGCAAGATCACGTTCGAGGACCTGGACACGCTGTCGTCGAGGTTCGGCGCGTGGCTGCAGGGCGTCGGCTGTGAACGCGGCACCCGCGTCGCGCTGATGATGCCCAATATCCTCCAGTACCCGGTCTGCCTGTTCGGAGCGCTGCGCGCGGGCTGCACGGTCGTCAACACCAATCCTCTCTATACGCCGCGCGAGCTGGAGCACCAGCTCGTCGACTCCGGCGCCGAGGTGATCGTCGTCGTCGAGAACTTCGCGCGAACGCTGCAGGAGGTCGTCGCGCGGACCCGGGTGCGCCACGTCGTCGTCACGTCGATCGGGGAATTCCTCGCTTTCAAAGGGCGGATCGTCGACCTGGTGCTGCGTCGCGTGAAGCGCGTCGTTCCGAAGTGGTCGCTGCCGGGCTCGATCCGGCTGAAGGACGCGTTGAAGCAGGGGCGCAAGCGATCGCTGTCGCGCGTCCCGATCGGCCACGCCGACCTGGCCTTCCTGCAGTACACCGGGGGAACGACCGGCGTCGCCAAGGGTGCGATGTTGACGCACCGCAACATCGTCGCGAACATGCTGCAGGCGCGCGCGTGGGTGCGTCCGTTCCTCGGCGAAGGCCAGCGCGAAGTCATCCTAACGCCGCTGCCGCTCTACCACATCTTCTCGCTGACGGCGAACTGCCTGGTGTTCATGTCGGTGGGCGGCGAGAACGTGCTGATCACCAATCCGCGGGACATCCCGCGCTTCGTCAAGGAGATGCGGCGCTACCGCTTCACGGCGATGACCGGCGTCAACACGCTGTTCAATGCGCTGCTCAACAACCCGCGGTTCGCGCGGCTCGATTTCTCGAGGTTCCGGCTGACCCTGGGCGGCGGCATGGCCGTGCAGGAAGCCGTGGCCCGGCGCTGGAAGGAGGTGACGGGCGTCGCGCTGGTCGAGGCCTATGGCCTGACCGAGACCTCGCCCGCAGCCACGATGAACCCCCTCGACAACGCCGAGTTCAACGGAACGATCGGCCTGCCGATTCCGTCGACGTGGATCGTCCTGCGCGACGACGCGGGCCGCGACGTGCCGCTCGGACAGCCGGGCGAGATCTGCATCAAGGGGCCGCAGGTCATGGCGGGTTACTGGCAGAGACCCGACGAGACGGCGAAAGTGATGACGGCCGACGGGTACCTGATGAGCGGCGACATCGGGATCATGGACGAGCGCGGCTACGTCAGGATCGTCGATCGCAAGAAGGACATGATCCTGGTCTCGGGATTCAACGTCTATCCCAACGAGATCGAAGGGGTCGTCGTCGCGCATCCAGGGGTGCTCGAGTGTGCCGCCGTGGGTGTCGCCGACGACAAGTCGGGCGAAGCCGTGAAGCTCTATGTCGTCCGCAAGGACGAAAGCGTGACTGCCGCCGAGCTCGTCGCCTGGTGCCGCGATCGCATGACCGGATACAAGTGCCCGCGCGACATCGAGTTCCGTCGCGAGCTGCCCAAGTCGAACGTCGGCAAGATCCTGCGCCGCGAATTGCGCGACCAGGCGCGCGCGGCAACCGCGAAGGCGGCATGAGCGCGGCCGCGGGCAGTGGGGGCGGACCGATGACGGAGCAGGTCGCGCTGCCGCCGGGCATTCCCGCACTGCGGGTGACCCCGATGCCGGCCGATGCGAATTTCCACGGCGACATCTTCGGCGGCTGGATCATGTCGCACG
This sequence comes from Betaproteobacteria bacterium, assembly GCA_027307095.1. Taxonomy (GTDB): domain Bacteria; phylum Pseudomonadota; class Gammaproteobacteria; order Burkholderiales; family Casimicrobiaceae; genus VBCG01. The sequence goes on from DAHUXO010000203.1 coordinate 2,270, forward strand.
TCGACATTGCGGGCTCGATCCCCGCGTCGCGGCGCGCGCGCGGCCGGGTGGCGACCGTCGCCGTCAATTCGTTCGTGTTCAAGCAGCCGGTGCTGATCGGGGACGTCGTCTCGTTCTACGCGACGATCCAGAAGGTCGGGCGCACGTCGATCACCGTGGACGTCCAGGTGTACGCACAGCGCAATCCCCACGAGGAGGTGACGGTCAAGGTGACCGAGGCGAGCCTCACCTATGTCGCGGTCGGCCCGGACCGCAAGCCGCGCGAGCTGCCGCCGCCGTGACGGGCCGGAATCTGGCCCGGAATGCTGCGGCGCCTTCGGCGCGCCGGGCCGAGGGCCGCCCTCTGTGCCCGCCGCGCCACAGCGGGCTTGACCGGGATCAAGGTCGGCCCCGCCGGCAGGCGGTTTCGCCTATGGCCGAGTGTATAGTTGATTCACGGGATTTGAATACCAATGGCGCAGGCCGCGACCGGTTGCGCAGCCCCGACGTGCGAGACATCGTCGACCCCTGAAGGAGGTACGGGAACATGCAGGATCCATCGATTGGGATCAAGCAGACACGCGCTGCGGCCGCCATCGGCGCACTGATGCTCGCGTTCGCAGCGGGGCAGGCCCAGGGCGCCGCATTCGCGCTCCAGGAGAATTCCGGCAGCGGACTCGGCAACGCGTTCGCCGGCGGTGCGGCAGCTGCCGAGGACGCGAGCACGATCTGGTCGAACCCGGCGGGGATGGCGAAGCTCACTTCCCCGCAGGCCGCGGTGGCGGTCCACCTGATCACGCCCTCGATCAAGTTCCGCAACGACAATTCACTTCCGGCGGCATCGCAGCCGCTCGGCAACGGCGACGGCGACGCCGGCAGCCTGAACGTCGTGCCCAACCTCTACCTCTCGATGCCGGTGAACAGCCAGTTCAGCATCGGCCTTGGCATCAACGCGCCGTTCGGACTCACCACCGAGTGGAGCGGCGACTGGCTCGGCCGCTACCAGGCGGTCAAGTCGGACGTGCAGACGATCAACGTCAATCCCGCGATCTCGTGGAAAGTCAGCGACACGTTCGCGGTCGGCGCGGGTATCGACTGGCAGCACGTCAAGGCGCAGTTCACCAGCCACGTCAACTACAGCGGGGCGCTCGGCCAGGCCGCGCTCGGGGCGGCGGCCGGCGGACTCATCCCCGCGTCCCTGGTCCCGACGATCGCCTCCCTCACGCCCGGGCTCGACGCCACGAGCGACCTCCACGCCTCCGACAGCGCATGGGGCTGGAACGCCGGCTTCATCTGGGACGTGACGCCGCAGACGCGCATCGGCGCCCAGTACCGGTCGTCGATCAAGTACGGCGCGTCGGGCGACGTCCGCTTCGACTACCCGACATTGCCTGCGTTGCCTCCGGCGCTGGCGCCGGTGGTGGGCCTGCTCGCGGGTGGCGTGAATGGCGTGCTGGCCAACGGCGGCATTACCGGCAACATCAAGCTCCCCGACATCGCCAACGCGTCGATATTCCACCGCCTGAACGATCAGTGGGACGTGATGGGCGACGTGCAGTTCACGCACTGGTCGGTGTTCAAGAATCTCACCTTCGTGCGCACGACGGGTGCGGTCCTCGCGAGCACGCCCGAGAATTTCCGGGATACGTGGCGCGTTTCGGCGGGCGCCACCTATCATTGGAACGACGCGTGGAGCTTCCGCGGCGGTCTCGCCTGGGACGAGACGCCGATCAACTCGACCGACATCACGCCGCGGCTGCCCGACGGCAACCGCACCTGGCTTTCGCTGGGCACGCAGTACAGGATGAGCCGCAATCTGGCGCTCGATGCCGGCTTTTCCTACGTGTTCGTCAACAATCCCAACTCGAACCAGAACGCAGGATCGACGGCGGCGAACGGCTTGATCAACGGGACCTACAACCTCAGCGTCACGATCCTGTCGGGGCAGCTCACGTATACGTTCTGATGCCGGCGGCCGCGGCGGGTCGCGCGGCCATAGCTGATGCACCGACCGCGCGGCCGGAGTGGCCCGGCCGCGCGGCCTCTTCCGTCATCGAGCGGGCGAGGCCGGGCCCGCTACAGCCGTCCTGTCGATGCCCGCCCCGATGTCCATTCAGGTTACTTCCCCGATGTCTTCCACGAGGTTGTCCCGCCCGTTGCGGGTGCGTCGCGCGGCCGTCCTGGGCGCCGGCGTCATGGGCGCGCAGATCGCGGCGCATCTCGCGAACGCCGGTGTTCCGGCGCTGCTGTTCGACCTCGCGACGCCTTCGGATCCCAGCGCGCTCGCGCGGCGCGGCATCGATGCACTGGCGAAGCTCGAGCCGGCGCCGCTGGGCGCACGCGACCTTGCCGCGCAAATCGAAGCCGCGAACTACGATACCGACCTGCCGAGGGTCGCCGGCTGCGACCTGGTGATCGAGGCGATCGGCGAGCGCATCGACTGGAAGCGTGACCTGTACGCCAGGATCGCGCCGCACGTCGGGCCGTCCGCCGCATTGGTTTCGAACACCTCGGGACTGTCGCTCGCGCAACTCGCCCTGGCCCTGCCCGCGGCGTTGCGGCCGCGATTCTGCGGCGTGCATTTCTTCAATCCGCCGCGCTACATGCGGCTCGTCGAGCTGGTCGCGAACGCGGAAACCGACGGCAATCTGCTGGATGCGCTGGAGTCCTGGCTGACCACGGCGCTGGGCAAGGGCGTCATTCGTGCGAAGGACACGCCCAACTTCATCGCCAATCGCATCGGCATCTTCTCTGTGCTCGCGACGATGCGTCACGGCGATGCGCTGGGGTTGCGCTACGACGAGGTCGATGCGCTGACCGGCACGGCGATCGGCCGGGCGAAAAGCGCGACCTACCGGACTGCCGACGTCGTCGGCCTGGACACGATGGCGCACGTCGTGAAGACGATGCAGGACGCACTGTCCGACGACCCCTGGCATCCGCAGTTCGCGACGCCGCCGTCGCTCGCCGGGCTGGTGGCGAAAGGCGCACTGGGCCAGAAGTCGAAATCGGGCTATTACCGCAAGGCCGGTCGCGACATCGAGGTGCTCGATCCGGCATCGGGCGCCTACGCTCGCAGCGGCGCGGGGATCGCGCCCGAGGTCGCCGCGATCCTGGCGCTCCGGAGCGCGAACGAGCGATACGCCCGGCTGCGCGAATCGAGCCATCCGCAGGCGCAGTTCCTGTGGGCGATCCACCGCGACCTGTTCCATTACGCCGCGCATCATCTGGCCGCGATCGCCGACAACGCACGCGACGTCGATCTTGCCATCCGCTGGGGTTTCGGCTGGAAGCAGGGCCCGTTCGAGCTCTGGCAGGCGGCCGGCTGGCGCGACGTCGCCGGGTGGATCGAATCCGATCGCGCACCGGGACGGACACTCGCGGACTTGCCGCTGCCCGGATGGGTCGCTGGCAAGGTCGTCGCCGAGGCCGGTGGCGTGCACGCGCAAGGCGGCGCCTACAGTCCCGCCCGCGACGCATTCGTCGCGCGCTCGTCGCTGCCCGTGTATCGCCGGCAGGCGTTTCCGGACGCCATGCTCGGCGAGCGGCAGGACCGCGGAACGACGATCTTCGAGACCGACGCGCTGCGGATGTGGCACCTCGGGGGT
>DAHUXO010000262.1 GCA_027307095.1 Betaproteobacteria bacterium
AGACGCGACAGTGCCGGCGGCAGCGCGAGAGGCACTCCGTCGCGCCGCGCCCGTGCAAGCCCGAGCACGGCACCGGTGAACGAACGCTGTGCGGCGTCCCAGCGGTTGACCGCGTCGCTGTCGTGCGCGGCCAGCAGCGCCAGCTCGTCATCCCCGTAGTCGTACTCGACCCGTACCGGCGCCGAGAAGCCGCGGAACAGCGATGGCACCGGTCTCGCCGGTACGTCGACGAACTCGAAGCTCTGCGCTGCCGACCTGATCTCGAGCACGCGCGTCGTGCCCTGCGCCGTGGCCTCGCCCGCGAGCCGCAGCGGGATGTCGCGGCCGTCGGGTCCGAGGAGCCCGAGCGCGAGCGGAATGTGCAGCGGGGGTCGGGCGGGACCGCATTCCCGCGACGGCAGGCTCTGCGAGACCTCCAGCGTCCAGCGGCGGGTGGCGGGATCGTAGCGGCCGGCGGCGGCGACGACGGGCGTGCCGGCTTCCGAGTACCAGCGACGGAACTGCGACAGGTCGACGCCCGAGGCATCCTGCATCGCCTGGACGAAGTCGTCGCAGGTCACCGCCTGCCCGTCATGGCGCGAGAAATAGAGGTCCATGCCACGCCGGAAGCGCTCGGGTCCCAGCAGCGTGTGCTGCATGCGGATCACCTCGGCGCCCTTCTCGTACACGGTCGCCGTGTAGAAGTTGTTGATCTCGCGGTACTCGTCGGGCCGCACCGGATGGGCCATCGGTCCCGTGTCCTCGGCGAACTGGCGCCGGCGCAGGTACTCGATCGCGCCGATGCGCTCGACCGCGCGCGAGCCCATGTCGCTCGAGAATTCCGGGTCGCGGAAGACCGTCAGGCCCTCCTTCAGCGACAACTGGAACCAGTCACGGCAGGTGACGCGGTTGCCGGTCCAATTGTGGAAGTACTCGTGACCGACGATGCCCTCGATGGCATTGAAGTCGGCGTCGGTCGCCGTCGCGGGGTCGGCAAGCACCATCGCGCTGTTGAAGATGTTGAGGCCCTTGTTCTCCATCGCGCCCATGTTGAAATCGTCGGCGCAGAAGATCATGAAGGTGTCGAGGTCGTAGGCGCGCCCGTAGCGCTCTTCGTCCCAGCGCATCGCGCGCTTCAGGCTTTCCATCGCGTGATGGCAGCGCGGCAGATTGGCTGGCGTCGAATGGATGCGCAGGGCGACCTTGCGGCCGTCCATGGTCGTGAAGCTGTCTTCCAGCACGCCGAGGTCCCCCGCTACCAGCGCGAACAGGTAGCTGGGTTTCGGGAACGGATCCTCCCAGGTGACGAAATGGCGGCCGTCCTCGAGCGGCCCTGCCGCGATGCGATTGCCGTTGGACAGAAGCTGCGGATAGCGCGCACGGTCGGCGCGCAGCGTCACCCGGTAGCGCGCGAGCACGTCGGGACGGTCCGGGAAGTAGGTGATCCGCCGGAACCCCTCGGGTTCACACTGCGTGCAGAACACGCCGGAGGACACGTAAAGGCCTTCGAGGGCGACGTTCCTGATCGGCGCGATGCGTGAGCGCACCGACAGCGTGCCGACTTCGGGAGGATTCGCGATCGTCAGCGTTCCAGGGCCGAAGACGACCTCGTCGGGCGCCAGCGCCCGGCCATCGAGCGTCACTCCGACGTCGTCCTGCTGTTCGCCGTCGAGAACCAGCGGGGTCGCGCGGTCCTGGTCCGGCGCGCCGGGATTGCGGCGAAAACCGAACGTCGCTCGAACGAGGGTCGCCTCCGGGTCGAGGTCGAATTCCAGCTCGAGGGCCGCGACGAGAAAGGTCGGGGCGCGGTAATCGAGCCGCCGCCTGGGCGTAATCGCGCCGTCGCGGGGCAGCATGGGCGCCATCAGGTCTCGGCCATCGGTCTAGTTCACGACGAGCAGCTCGACGTCGAAGATCAGTGCCGAATGGGGAGGAATGACGCCGCCCGCGCCTCGTTCGCCATAGCCGAGCCGCGCCGGAATCACGAGGGTCCGCTGGCCGCCCACCCGCATGCCTGCCACGCCCTCGTCCCATCCCTTGATCACCCGGCCGGCGCCTAGGACGAATGAGAACGGGGTTCCGCGGTCGCGCGAACTGTCGAACCGGGCACCGTGCATATCAGGCTTCGAACTGTCGTGGAGCCACCCTGTGTAGTGAACGGTGACCGACTTGCCGTCGGTCGCTTCCTCGCCAGTGCCTTGTTTAACATCGAGTTTTTGTAATTCCATTATTGTGGCATCCAACTTGCTACTCCCTCGCGTACTGGAAATGGAAGGCGTGCGCGTTGCCGCGAATCGGCTACCGCATGCCCGGACTGCCGCGCACGCCGCGAACGGGCTGATGAGGCTTGCGCGCGTGCCGGAAAACCCGCGGGAGAGATTCGATGGGCATCGGCCGGACTCGGCGCTGGAACTCGCGCTCACGCGAACGCGGGCCCGCACACGCTCCCCACCTTTCACCGCGACGCAGCGATGCGTCGCATTTTATCCGACGCCGCTGAAGCGTTCTCGACGATGTTCGCATTTCTGACACCCGGTGTTCGGGGCGGTGCCGATCCGATGGCGTCGGCGAAATCCGCCGCCGCGTGGCTCACCGACCTCCCTTCGCTCGACATCGTTGCGCGGCAGCAGCTCGTGCTGCGCGCGTTCGATGGCATGCGCCAGTCGCCCCGCCCGTTCGATGCCGCGCGCGTCCAGGCATTGCTGCACGTCGATGCGGCGCTGGGCGGCGATCGCCGCAAGCTGTTCAAGCAGTACGTCGAGACGCTCGATTCCACCCCGAAGGTGGCGGAGCGCGTCTGGCAGGCGAGCTTCGACCTCGCGCAGGCTTTCATCGGCGCCTATCAGACGGCGATCGAGACCGCACTGGTGCCGTCGTCCTATGCGCGCTGGAAGCCGCAGGTGCCGGTGCTCTTCGCGCGCCTCATCCATTACTACGGTACCGACGCCAAGCTGCGCGTGTCCCGCCACGAGCACTGGATTCCCGCCAAATGGGTCGAGCTGCACCGGGCGTACCTGCGCGCGACCGAGCTCGGGCTCGAGCGCGTGCCGACGCAGCCAGGGAACGTGGCAGGCGCCGGCACGCAGTGGACGATCGAACAGGAATACGTCTACGTGCTGCTCGTCCACCAGCTCAACACCGGGAACCTGACCGCCGGCAATCTCGACTGGGTGCTCACGCAGTTCCGGGCCTGGAGCCGGCGCCTCGAGCTCGTGGCCATGCCCAAGTCGATGGAAGGCTTCTTCGTCGACGTCGCCGGGCGGGCGGGCCTGGTGCGGCGCACCGGGCAGGATTCCGGGGCGATGCTGCGCTATCTCGACACCACGCCCCTGTGCGACCAGCTCGACATGACGCTGACCGCATTGCGCCACTCCGAAGCGACCGACCAGGGTCCGGTCAGTGCGGTCAACCAGCAGCGCGCGATGATCCTCGAAAAGGCGCGCCCTGCCATCGCGCCCAACCTCAACCTCGACATGCGGCGTGATCCGCGCATCTCGTGCATCCATGCCGCGCGCGTGCGCATCGGGCTCGCGCGCATCCTGAAAGAGCTGTCGACGCAGGAAAGGGCCGGGAATGCCGAGGCCCAGATCGAGGAGACCCGGTCCGGCGAGCAGATCGAGGTGTATGCCGTTGCCGGCGCGGCACGACCGCAGCAGCGCGGCAGCAGCGAGAGCGACACGCTGTCGGTGAGCCTCGCGCAGTTCCCCGAGTCGCTCTGGCAGGTGAAGGACCGAAGCGTGGCGGGCTTGCGAATCTGCGCGAGCGGCGGCGTCGGGCAGACGCTGATGCTCGGTGCGCTCGCCGCAGTGCGCGAGTCGATCAGGCGTCAATGGGCGCTCGGTGTCGTGCGCCGCGTGAACAAGCTGTCGAACGACGAGGTCGAGGCGGGGCTGTCGGTGATCGCCGAACGGGTCGTCGCCGTCGCGCTCTATACGCTGCGCGGATCACAGGACAACCTGGGCATCGAGGTCAACGGCGTCGACGCGCTGTCGCTGGGGCCGCGCTTCGACGGCCTGTACCTGCCGCCGCCTTCGCGCCCCGACAAGCCGCTGACCGTCAAGACGGTGATCATCCCGACCCAGGAATACACCGAGGGGCGCAAGCTCATGCTGGCCACTGCGCACTCGATCTACACGGTGGCGCTGCGACAGCTCGTCGAGCAGCGCGCGGACTGGAGCTGGGTGGCGATTCAGGTCGTCGAGAAGAAAGCCAGGACCTGACGCCGATCACCGGTCGCGCGGCCGGAATTTGAGCCGCAGGCTGCGCTCGAACAGGTCCGGCGTCGCGGGTTTGGGCAACGGCGAGGATTTTAGGATCGCGCGCTGCACCGCGTTGTCGTAAGCCGGCACGCCGCTCGATGTCCGAAGCTGCACGTCGATGATCTCTCCGGTCGGCAGCTGGACGACGTCGAACACCGCCTCGGGGTTGCCCTGGATGTCCGGGGGCACGATGACGTTGCTCCTGATCTTGCTGCGGATCCGGTCGATCCAGTCCGCCTCGGCCTTGTTGCGTGCGTCCGACGCGGCGGCCTGCTCGGCCCGAGCCTGTGCCTCGCGTTCGGCTTCTGCACGCATCTGCGATTCGCGTTCAGCCTGCGCGCGCATCTGCGCATCGAGCTCGGCCTGTGAGCGCAACTGCGACTCGCGCTGCGCCTGCGCGCGCATCGCCTGCACCGCGCGCGCCTGCTGCTCCGCGAGCTTCTTCGCCTCGGCATCCTTGCGCGCCTGCTCCTTCTGGAGGCGCTCGCGCTCGGCGGCCTCCTGCTGCTGCTTCTGCAGCGCCGCCTGCTTGGCTTTCAGCGCGATGTCGGCTTCACGCTGATCGGGCTTCTCGACGACCGGCGCGGGTGGCTTGGGGACGGGCGGCGGGAGGGGCCTCGGCACAGGCTGGGGTTGCGGCTGGGGCGTGGGCGGTACCGGAGTGGGGGCGACTTTGGCCGGCGGCGCGTACAGCTCGGCGGTTACCGCCGGCGGCGCGCGGTTCTGCCACGACACCGAGAACACCAGCACCACGACGAACAGCAGGTTCACGACCAGCGCCAGGATCAGCGCGGTCCACTTGCCCCGCACGCGCCCGGCGCGCCCCGGGCGGCCGTCGCTGGCAGTCATCGGGTGGTCGGCCGGCACGCGGCTCACGGCGAAGGCCGGGCGAGCAGCCCGACCTTCTTGACGCCGCCGCGCTGCAGGCGGTCGAGGATGCCGATGACGTCCTCGTAGCGCGCGCCCTTGTCGGCCTCGATGACCACAGGCTGGTCGCGGCCGTCCTGGATCGCGCGAACCTCGCCGACGAGATTGTCGAGGCTGACGCGCGTGATGCGCGCGTTCGGG
>DAHUXO010000263.1 GCA_027307095.1 Betaproteobacteria bacterium
GGATCGCCATCGTCTGCTGCGACACCCGGAAGCCGGAGAGCAGCGATCCGATGGTGTCGACGAAGACCTGCGCGAGCGGGAACGTCAGCGCGATCCCGAGCAGGCCGCCGGTGATCGCGATGCCGACCGACTCGAGGAAGATCAGCAGCGCGACGAAGCCGTTGCCGAAGCCCAGCGCCTTCAGCGTGGCGTACTCGCCGTAGCGCTCGCGCGCCGTCATCGCCATCGTGTTCGCCATCACTGCCATGATGATGACGATCACGACGTAGCTCACCGCCTGGATCGCCCCCAGGATCGCCTCGGACATGGCGACGAAACCGAGCTGGAATGCCTTCTCGGTCTCGGTCAGGGTCTCGGCCAGCGAGTTCTTGAACGTCGCGTCGATCACCTGCGAAACGCCGGCGGCGTCCTCCGGGTTCGCGATCGACTCGACGAACACGCCGGTGTTGTCGCCGGGACGGCCGTAGCGCTGCTTGACGGTCTCGTTCAGGTAGTCGTAGTGGAAGAAGAACGTCGACGTGTCGGTCGAGGGATCCGCGCCGTCGTAGATTCCGCGAAGATTGAAGGTCCACGTCCCGGGATAGATCGTTCCGCGCAGCGGGACCTGGTCGCCGACCTTCCAGCCGAACTTGTCGGCGAGCTTGCGCCCGGCGATCGCGCCGGTGCGATCGGCGAGGAACGCCTTGCGCTCGTCGTCGGACAGGACGAACTCCGGATAGAGGTCGAGGTAGCTCGCGCCGCTGATCGCGAACTGCGGAAAGAAATTGCGCTCGTTGATGTAGACGCCGCCGAACCAGTTGGCCCACCCCACGTTGGTGATTCCCGAGACCTGGCGGATCTTCTGCGCATAGTTGAGTGGCAGCGGGAACACCAGCGAGACCGCGCTGCGGGTCACCAGGCGCGCCGACGAGCTCGCGTTCGCGCCCGCGTACCAGGCGTCGACCAGGGTGCGCAGCAGCCCGAAGGCGGCGATCGCGACGATGATGCCCAGGATCGTCAGCGCTGTCCGCAGCTTGTGGCGGAGCGCGTTGCGCAGCACCAGCAGCGGAATGAACATGCGCGCGCGCCGCCGGTCAGCCGACCAGCACGCCTTTCTCGAGGTGGATCAGGCGGCGCGCCTTCTCGGCGGCCTTCGGGTCGTGGGTGACCATGATGATCGTCTTCCCGAGCTCGTCGTTGAGGCGCGCGAGCAGGCCCAGGATCTCCTGCGCGGTCACCCGGTCGAGGTCGCCGGTCGGCTCGTCGGCGACGATCAGCGTCGGATCGGTGATCAGCGCGCGCGCGATCGCGACCCGCTGCTGTTGCCCGCCCGACAGCTCGTTGGGAAGGTGCGTCGCGCGGTCGGTCAAGCCGACGAGCTCGAGGGCAGTCGCGACGCGCTCGCGGCGCTCGGCGCGCGACAGCCCCGTCAACTGCAGCGGCAGCTCGACGTTGCCGAACGCCGTCAGCACCGGCATCAGGTTGTAGAACTGGAAGATGAATCCGACGTGCATCGAGCGCCACAGCGCGAGATCGGAGTCCGAGAGGCTCGCGATGTCGACGCCGCCGACGCGGATCTCGCCGGCCGACGGCTTGTCGATGCCGGCGATGAGATTCAGCAGCGTCGACTTGCCCGATCCCGACGGCCCCATCAGGGCGACATACTCGCCCTCGAAGACGTCGAGATCGAGGTCGACCAGGACCGGGATCACCTGGTCGCCGCGGACGTAGTACTTCGACAGGCCGTGGATCGCGACCAGCGGCTGCCGCTCCTCCGCGTCGGGCGCGGGCGGCGAGGTGGTGCTTGCCTGGGCACTCACCTGGCGCTCCTCATCTGCCACTCACTCGCCGCGCCTCGTTTTCCACTCGCTTGCCACGCACTTCGCTGTCACTTCGCCGCTCATTTGGCTATCGGCGCGACCCGCGATCCGCTCTGCAATGCCGCATCCGGCTTCAGCACGACCTTGTCGCCGGACTTCACGCCCCCGGCGATCGCCGTCAGGTCGCCGATCTTCGCTCCGGGGGTGACGGGCACCGCGACCGCGCGACCTTCGCGCAGCGCGAACACGACGTTGGCGCCGTCGCGCCGGACGATCGCGTCGGGATTGACGGCGAGCAGCGGCTTTTCCTGTTCCGGCGTCACGTCCTGCGACAGGAAGCTCACCTTGGCGCTCATCTCGGGCAGGATGCGTGGATCGATCGCGTCGAATTTGACCTTGGTCGTCACCGTCGCCTTGGCGCGATCGACGGTGGGAACGATGCGGTTGATCCTGCCGCGAAAACGCGCATCGGGCAGCGCATCGAGCAGGATCTCGGCCCGCTGGCCGACGCTGACCTT
>DAHUXO010000337.1 GCA_027307095.1 Betaproteobacteria bacterium
ACCCTTGACGATCGCGTCGAGCCTCGTGTCGTGGGTCCTGACCGATGTTGCATCGATCGTGACATCGACGCTGCCTTTCTTCGCCGCCCGGTCGAGGGTGACCGTTCCCGATGCCTTCTGGAAGCTTCCATATTGCGTCGAGAAGCCGAGATGGCGGGTCTCGAAGCCGGGTTGCGAATGGACGGTGTCCAGCACGTAGCGCTCCTCGGCGGCCGCGGGAACGGCGAGGAGAACGGGAAGGGCCGCCAGCGACGCGGCAGCGACAGTGCGGACGTTCATGATCGGTTCTCCTGTGATTGGGCGCAGCCGGCCCGGGTGGCGCACCTGGGGGTCGGCCACGTCATGGTTCCAGGTCGCAGGATACGGCGTCGACCCGTCATGCCGCCGGCGGAAGGACCATCCGGATCCTGACGACGACGTCGTTGGCCACCGTGCCGGTATCGGCCCACGCGCCCTCGCCGACCCGGTAATCGAGACGCCGGATCGCGAAGCGTCCTTCGGCGACTCGGTTGCCTGCGGAATCGCGGGTCACGACGATCGGCACCATGCAATCGCGCGTGATGCCCTTGAGCGACAGCCGTCCGGCGACGTCGTACTTGTCGCCGCCCCGGCTGGTGATCGACGTCGACGCGAAATGGGCGACGGGGAATTTAGAGGTTTCCAGCCACAGCGGACCCCGGGCCTCGGCCTCCGAGTCGTCGCTCGCGAGATCGATGCTCGCAAGGTCGACATCGATGCTCGCCCTGGAGGAGGCCAGCGCCCCGGGCTTGAAGACGATGTCCGCATTCCACTTCCGGAAGCGGCCGTCGAAGGCGACGCCCATCTGCGTCGTCGTGAACGCGATCTCGCTTTTGGCGACGATGACGCCCTGGGCTGCGGCGGCGCCCGCCGCGACCAGCAGCACGCACACGCAGGCGCCCACGGCGCCCAGGATCCGCCCTGCGATGTGCCCGACCATCATCAGCTCGAGGCCCCCTTCCTGCGCCTGCGCAGCGGCAGCATGCGGCGCAATGCGGCGTCCCGGTCGACGTAGTGGTGTATCAGCGCCGCGGCGACATGAACGCAGACCAGCAGGAACATCACCGAGTTCAATGTCACGTGCACGACCTTCAGCGCATCCCCGAGGACGCGGTCGCGCGGCACCAGGTTGGGCAGCGGGATTGCGCCGAGGTAGACGACCTGCACGCCGGTGGCAGAACTGTACAGCCAGCCGGAGACCGGGACCGCGAGCAGCAGCACGTAGAGCGATGCGTGAGCCACCGCGGCGCCGCGACGCTGCCAGGCGGGCATCGCAACCGGAGGCGGAGGCAGCCGGATCAGGCGCCACGACAGGCGCATGCCGGTGAGCAGCAGGACCGTGACGCCGATCGACTTGTGCCAGAGGTACCACTGCAGCTTCCGCGGCGAGATTGCAAGCGGAACCATCGACAGGCCCAGTGCCAGATTGACCACGATCAGGATCGCCGTCAGCCAGTGCAGCGCGATCGCCGCACCGCCGTAGCGCTGCTCGACGCCGGCCACCCTTCGCGATCGATCACGCTCCATGTCGGCCGCCGTCGGTCGCCGGTATTCGCCCGCCGATTTTCGCCCACGCGATGCGCGGCGGGTCACCCGCCATGTCCGAGCCCGACGACGTAGGCCTGGACGCCGTCGAGCAGCATCTGCACTGCGATCGCGGTCAGCACCAGGCCCATCAGGCGCTCGACGGCGACCATCCCACGCTCGCCCAGCGCGCGCTGCAGCCGGTAGGCCGCCAGCAGGACCACCGTCGTGATCGCCATCGCGATCGTCAGCGCAGCGATCCACGCCAGCCGGTGCGAGGGATCGCGCGAGACCATCAGCATCACCGTCGCGAGCGCCGAGGGACCGGCGATCGCCGGAATCGCCAGCGGTACGACGAAAGGCTCGGCGCCCGGCGGATCGCCGAACACCCCCTCCGGATGATGGAAGACCATGCGCAGCGCGATCAGGAACAGGATGATGCCTCCGGCGATCGCCAGCGACACCTCGGAGAGCTGCATCCACTTGAGGAACGTTCGCCCACCCAGCATGAACACCAGCAGGATCACGTAGGCGGCTGCGCATTCGCGAAGCACGACGCGGATCCTGCGCTCGCTCCGGACGTTCGCCAGTGCGGCGATGACGATCGGCACGTTGCCGAACGGATCGATGACCAGCAGCAGCAGGACCGCTGCGGAAAAGATCTCGGCGATGGGCATGGCGGTCATTCTCCCCTGACGACGCCTTCGCGGCGAGGGTCGGCGCCACCGATCCATCCGGCGGCATTGCGCACGATCGCCTGCACCCCCGAAGTGTCGACGATGATCCGCGTCGCGTGACCCATCGCGCGCAGG
>DAHUXO010000364.1 GCA_027307095.1 Betaproteobacteria bacterium
GGTCATTCGCGACATTCTTCACCGGCTCGAGGATCGCTGCCCGACCCACGTGATCCTGTGGCCTGTGCCGGTGCAGGGGGAGGGGGCATCCGTCAAAATTGCTTCAGCGATCCGGGCCTTCGCGTCGATCGAGCCCCGGCCCGACCTCATCATCGTCGCGCGTGGCGGCGGTTCGATCGAGGACCTGTGGGCATTCAACGAGGAAGCCCTCGCGCGCGCGGTCTTCGAATCGAGGCTGCCCGTCGTCTCCGGGGTCGGCCACGAGACCGACTTCACGATCTGCGATTTCGTCGCAGACGTCCGGGCCGCGACGCCGACGGCGGCTGCAGCGCTGGTCGTGCCCGATCGCGAGACGCTGCGCAACGTCGTCGGGCCGCTCGGGCAGCGCGTCGCGCGCGCCTGGCGTCACTGCATCGACACCCGCGCGCAGCGCCTTGACCTCGCGGCGCAGCGCCTCGTCCATCCGGCGGCCAGGCTCGCCCAGCAGGCGGAGCGAACGCAGCGCCTCGCCGAGCGGCTGACGCGGGCCCATGCGCTGCAGCGCGACCGGCTGGCGCATCTCAGTCCCGTCGCGGTGCTCGATCGGGGCTACGCGATCGTCCAGCAGCGAGGGGATGTCGTCGTCACCGACTCGCGGCAGCTCGCCGTGGGAGAGAGCCTGACCCTGACGTTCGCCCAGGGCCGCGCGCAGGCCGACGTCGCGTCGACCGAGCCGCCCGCCGCGGCGCAGGGCCCCCCATGAGCGCCCCCAACCAGTTCGCCCTGCTTCGCCAGCGCCGCTTCGCGCCGTTCTTCTGGACGCAGTTCGCGGCCGCCGCCAACGACAACGTGTTCAAGAACGCGTTCGTCGTGTTCGTCACCTTCGAGGCAACGAACCTCGTCCACGTCGACGCCGGGATGATCGTCAACCTGATCGGTGCACTCTTCATCTTCCCGTTCATGCTGCTGTCGGCGACCTCGGGACAGCTCGCCGACAAGTACGAGAAATCGCGGCTGATTCGGCTGATCAAGCTGTTCGAGATCGTGATCATGGCGGTAGGCGCCATCGGTTTCGTGACCCGCAGCATCACGCTTCTGTTCGTAGCACTCGCACTGCTGGGCGTCCACTCCACGCTGTTCGGCCCGGTCAAGTACGCGATCCTGCCCCAGCACCTGCGGATGGAGGAACTCACCGGCGGCAACGGCATGGTCGAGATGGGAACCTTCGTCGCGATCCTGCTAGGAACCATCGCGGGCGGCCTGGTGGTCGCCATCAAGCCGGCGGGCACCGCGTGGGCGGCGGCACTGACGATCGCCATCGCGATCTTCGGCTGGCTCGCGAGCCGGAGGATTCCCCACACCCCGGCCGTGGCGCCGGAACTCAAGATCAACTGGAACCTGTTCACCGAGACCTGGGCGAACCTGAAGGTCGCGCACGGCAGCCTCGTGGTGTGGCGCTCGATGCTCGGGATCTCGTGGTTCTGGTTCTACGGCGCGATCTATCTCGCGCAACTCCCCGAGTTCACGCGAGGCGTCCTGGGCGGCGACGAGCACCTGTTCACGCTGCTGCTGGCCCTCTTCTCGATCGGCATCGGCGCAGGCTCGCTGATGTGCGAGCGCATGTCCGGGCGCAAGGTCGAGATCGGCCTCGTCCCTTTCGGCTCGATCGGCCTGACGCTGTTCGCGATCGACCTGTGGCTCGCCACCCGGCACATCGTCCCCGCGGCGAACGGCTCGGTGTCCGCGTTCATTGCCGCAGCGGCAAACTGGCGGATCGTCGCTGACATCGTGCTGCTGGGAGTCTTCGGAGGCTTCTACACGGTGCCGCTCTATGCGCTGATCCAGTCGCGCTCGGAGGTTTCGCACCGGTCGCGGATCATCGCCGCGAACAACATCCTGAACGCGCTGTTCATCATCGTGTCGGCGCTCGTCGCCATCGCCCTGCTGAAGGCGGGCCTGACGATTCCCCAGCTGTTCCTGGTCGTCGGCGTCCTGAACGGCATCGTCGCGGTCTACATCTACGCGCTGGTGCCCGAGTTCCTGATGCGCTTCCTCGCGTGGCTGCTGATCCACAGCGTCTATCGCGTGCGCCAGGAAGGCCTCGACAACATTCCGGAAGAAGGACCCTGCGTGCTGGTCTGCAACCACGTGAGCTACGTCGACGCGGTCGTGATCGCGGCCTGCGTGCGGCGGCCGGTGCGTTTCGTCATGGATCGCCAGGTCTATCGGTTCCCGCTGCTGTCGTTCATCTTCCGCGCGATGCGCGCGATCCCGATCGCGCCGGCAAGTGTGGACGCGACGCTCAAGGAGCGTGCGATCGGCGAGGCACAGGCGGCATTTGCCGCGGGCGAGGTCGTCGGCATCTTTCCCGAGGGCCGGTTGACGGACGACGGCGAGCTGGGTCCGTTCCGACCGGGGGTGCAGCAGATCGTCGCCGCGGTGCCGGCGCCGATCGTCCCGATGGCGCTGTCCGGCCTGTGGGGAACATTCTTCTCGCGCGCCCACCGGGGCCGCGCAATGCGACGGCTGCGCGGCATGTTCTCGCGGATCGCGTTCGTCGTCGCGCCGCCGATCGCCCCCGAGGCGGCAACGCCCGAGGCGCTGCAGGCGATCGTCGCGAAGCTGCGGGGCGACCTGCGCTAGGGCCACGCGGCGCGCGCGAGCGCCGGCAGCACCTCGCCCGCACGTCCGCGCAACCAAAAATCGGCGTAGGCGCGAAGCGGCGTGTCCTGCGGGTTGATCTCCACCACGCACGCGCCGGCAGCCTGCGCCTGCCGGGGCAGCGCGGCGGCCGGATAGACCTCCGCCGACGTTCCGACGACCAGCAGCAGGTCGCATTGCCGCGCGGCGTCCTCGGCGGCGGCAAGGGCATCCTGCGGCAACGGCTCCTCGAACCAGACGACGTCGGGGCGCAGGAACGCGCCGCAATGGATGCAGCGCGGCGGCAGCACATCGGCGCCCGTGGCGGCGGCCTCCTCCCAGCGATCCGCCGGCCTCCCGCAACCCGAGCATCGGACGCGCGCGATGTTGCCGTGGAGCTCGATCAGCGCGCGGCTCCCCGCCCGCGCATGCAGGCCATCGACGTTCTGGGTGATCAGGGCGAAGCGAGGCACGCGCCTCTCGATCGCCACCAGCGCCAGATGGGCCGCGTTGGGCACGACACGGGCGGCAAGCGCGCGCCGCTCCGCATACCAGTCCCACACGCGCTTCGGATGCCCGGCGAATGCCGCGGGTGTAGCGAGCTCGCGCGGATCGAATCGCGCCCACAGGCCGGATTGCGCGTCGCGAAACGTCGGCACGCCGGACTCGGCGGAAATGCCGGCACCGGTCAGAACCGCGACGAACTTCGCCGCGCGCAGGCGATCGGCGACCGATCCGATGTCGCCCGCACCGTATCCATCGTCCATCGGGCGATTGTCGCACCCGGGTCGGTCGCGGGCCGGCGGCGCCTGCGTGCTATATTCGATTCGGCTCTTCCCATCGCTGCATTCCCCGATGTCAGGCAACACCTTCGGCAAGCTCTACTGCGTCACGTCGTTCGGCGAATCGCACGGACCGGCCATCGGCTGCGTCGTCGACGGCTGCCCGCCGGGCCTGGCACTGACCGAGGCCGACATCCAGCACGACCTCGACCGCCGCAAGCCCGGCACGTCGCGCCACGTGACGCAGCGCCGCGAGTCGGACACCGTCGAGATCCTGTCCGGCGTGTTCGAGGGGAAGACGACCGGGACGCCGGTCGCGCTGCTGATCCGCAACGAGGACCAGCGCAGCAAGGATTACGCGAACATCGCCGACACCTTCCGCCCGGGGCACGCCGATTACACCTACTGGCAGAAATACGGCATCCGCGATTACCGCGGTGGCGGCCGGCAGTCGGCGCGCGAGACCGCGGTGCGCGTCGCCGCGGGGGCGATCGCGCGCAAATGGCTCGCCGAGCGCCACGGTGTGGCGATCCGCGGCCACATGACGCAACTCGGCGAGAACGCGATTCCCTTCGAAGGCTGGGAGCACGTCGACGCGAACCCGTTCTTCGTCGCCAACGCGTCGATCGTCCCCACGCTCGAGGCGTACATGGACCGCCTGCGCAAGGCCGGCGATTCCTGCGGAGCGCGCATCGAGGTCGTCGCGACGGGCGTTCCGGTCGGCTGGGGCGAGCCGGTCTACGGCAAGCTCGACGCCGACATCGCGCACGCGATGATGGGCATCAACGCGGTCAAGGGCGTTGAGATCGGCGCCGGCTTCGCGGCGGTCGCGCAGCGCGGCACCGCGCATTCCGACGAGATGGCGCCGGAAGGCTTCCTCGGCAACCAGGCGGGCGGCATCCTGGGCGGCATCTCGACCGGGCAGGACGTCGTCGTGTCGATCGCCGTCAAGCCGACGTCGTCGATCCGCCTCGACCGGCATTCGATCGACAAGGCGGGCCGGCCAGTGGTCGTCAACACCCATGGCCGCCACGACCCCTGCGTCGGCATCCGCGCGACGCCGATTGCCGAGGCGATGCTCGCGTGCGTGCTGATGGACCACGCGTTGCGCCACCGCGCGCAGAACGCCGACGTCGTCGTGACGACGCCGCGGATCGCCGCTCGCGCGCCCGCCGACGTCATCGGCCGCCTGCGGCCCGGCAGCCCGGTCGACGACCCCGATCCCGACGAGGCCTGAGTTGCAGGCCTATCTCGACTTCATGCGCCACGTGCGCGACCACGGGCATCGCAAGGACGACCGCACGGGAACCGGGACGCTGTCGGTCCTCGGTTACCAGATGCGCTTCGACCTCGCCCGCGGCTTTCCGCTGGTGACTACAAAGAAGCTGCACACGCGCTCGATCGTCCACGAGCTCCTGTGGTTCCTGCGCGGCGAGACCAACGTCCGCTCGCTGCAGGCGGCAGGCGTGACCATCTGGGACGAATGGGCCGATGCCAACGGCGACCTTGGACCGATCTACGGCTACCAGTGGCGCAACTGGCCCGGACCCGACGGGACGCACATCGACCAGGTGGCGAACCTGGTCGCCGAATTGCGCCGCAACCCCGATTCGCGGCGCCTGATCGTCTCGGCCTGGAACGTCGCCGACATCCCGCGGATGAAGCTGCCGCCTTGCCATCTGCTGTTCCAGTTCTACGTCGCGGGCGGCCGGCTGTCGTGCCAGCTCTACCAGCGCAGCGCCGACATCTTCCTCGGCGTCCCGTTCAACATCGCCTCGTACGCGCTCTTGACCCACATGCTCGCCCACCAGTGCGATCTCGACGTCGGGGATTTCGTCTGGACGGGCGGCGACTGCCACCTGTATCTCAACCACCTCGAACAGGTCGACACCCAGCTGGCCCGGGTGCCACTGCCGTTGCCGCGCCTCGTCCTGCGCCGCAAGCCGGCGACGATCTTCGATTACGCTTTCGAGGATTTCGAGATCGTCGGCTACGCGTCGCACCCCGCGATCAAGGCGCCGGTCGCCGTCTGACAGGCAAAAAAATGCCCGCAGGAGGAGGCGGGCAAGGGGGTTCCGATGGTTCGGCACGCGTCGCGTGCCTTGCCAGAGTGCCGGGAGATCAAGGCGCCCCGGCGGCGCGTAAACTCAGACGATGCTGCGCGCGGCGCTGATCCGCTCGGCGAGCTCCTCGAGCGCAGCTTCCTGCTCGCGCTTGTCGTCGTCCCGCTCGGCCTTGGAGCCGCCGGGCTGCATGGCCCGCGCCTCGTGCAACAGCTTGGCGAGTTCGGGCGAATACGTGTCCATGTCGGTCTTCTTTACGATGCAGGTCTGCGATGGGTTGGTAGACCTCTACAAGCAACCGTCGTGCCACGGACTCACGAACGATGCGATTGCGCGACCTGCGTGGATTTTCAGAGCGCGAACGGCGCATCGGCGCGACAGCCGGCGCAAGCGGGTCTCCGCAGCGCAGCGAAGCTTTGTCGCAGCGCACCGACATCCAGGATGACGGATTTGTTAAGGTCTTGAAACGACGAGAGAAACGATGTCGCTCACGAACGACAATCGATGCTGCATCGCGTAATTCGAGCGTCGGAAAATCTTGCAATCCTCGCCGACCGGTCGCTCACGCTTTCGCTTCCTTGAACATCGAAGGCTCCAGGCGATGGCGCTGCAGGAGCTTGTAGAACTCGGTGCGGTTGCGCTTGGCAAGCTGCGCGGCCTGGGTGACGTTACCGCCGGTGATCTTGAGCAGCCGGACGAGGTAATCCCGCTCGAAGGTCTTGCGGGCTTCCTCGAACGGAACCAGCGCCGCAGCGTCTTCCTTGAGCGCCGCCTGGACCAGCATCGCCGGGATGACCGGGGTCGGGGAGAGCGCCACCGCCTGCTCGAGCAGGTTGATGAGCTGGCGGATGTTCCCGGGCCATGGCGCCGCGACCAGCAGCGCCATCGCGTCGGGCGCGAGCGTCGACGCGGACTTGTGGTAGCGCTCACCCAGATTGCGCAGAATGTGGACCGCCAGCAAAGGGATGTCCTCGCGCCGTTCGCACAGCGGCGGAAGCTTGAGCGACACGACGTTCAGGCGATAGAACAGGTCCTCGCGAAAGTGTCCCTGCGCACGCTCGGAATCGAGGTCGCGGTGCGTCGCCGAGACTACCCTGACGTCGACCGGGATCGACTGGGTCGAACCCACGGGACGCACCTCGCCCTCCTGCAGCACGCGGAGGAGCTTTACCTGCAGCGGGAGCGGCATGTCGCCGATTTCGTCCAGGAACAGCGTCCCGCCGTCGGCAGCCTGGAACAGCCCCTTGTGCGCCTGCACCGCGCCGGTGAACGCGCCTCGCGCGTGGCCGAAGAGCTCGGACTCCAGCAGGTCGCCGGGAATCGCGCCGCAGTTGACGGCGACGAAAGGCTTGGCGGAGCGGCGGCTCGCCTGGTGGATGGCGCGCGCGAGCAGTTCCTTGCCGGTCCCGGATTCCCCGAAGATCAGCACGCTGGCATCCGAATCTGCGACGAGTCGCGCCTGCCGCAGCAGGTCTTCCATCCGCGGACTGCGGGTGATGATTCCGGCGCGCCATTCGCCTCCCTTGCTGTCACCCCCTGCGGGCTCGCCGCCCGAAAGCTCGAGCGCGGCAGCCACTTTCTGCAGCAGGTCCTGGCTGTCGAATGGCTTGGTCAGGTAGCCGAACACGCCGCGCTGCGTCGCGCTCACCGCGTCGGGGATCGTTCCGTGCGCCGTCAGGATGATCACCGGCATCGCCGCGTGCTGACGGTGGATCGCCTCGAAGAGCTGCAGGCCGTCGATTCCCGGCATCCGGAGGTCGGTGATCACGACCGCCGGGCGCTGGACTGCAATCGCCGCGAGCGCAGTCTCGCCGGAGTCCGCCGTGCGGACGCGGTAACCAGCGGAAGTCAGCCGCAGGCTGATGAGCTTCAGCAGGTCGGGATCGTCGTCGACCAGCAGGATTTCGCCTGGATTCATCGTCATCCTTCAAGAATCGGGGACTTCGCCGTATCGACGACGCAGGTCGCAGCCTGCGCAGCCGGTACCGTCAGCGGCCGCTGCCGCCTGCGCCGCCACCGCCGTCCCCGCCCGAGCGGACGCGGTCGCGGAACAGGCTCTGTTCCATCGCGCGCAGCGCCTCGAGCTTCTGGATGGCGGCGTCGCCCTTCTGCTGCTCGGTCTTCACCGCGCGCTGACGCTCGATGACCTGGGCTTGCAGCACCGCGGCGAGATAGCGCACGGCCGGCGCGGCGGTCGGCGCGCGCGACACGACCTCGAGCAGCTGCAGCGCACGCTGATCGTCCTGCGGCGAGGTTCGCAACATCGTATACAGCACCGCAAGACGCAGGCGGTTCACGTCGCTGTGCTCCCTGCCGAGCGCGGCCGTCGCCTGCGCGATCTCGCGCTTCAGCTCTTCCGGCTGCAGCGTGCCATAGCGCTGGAGATCGGCCAGCAGGCGCAGCATCTGCTGGTCCTCGGACGGCTCGGCCGGCGCCGCCGCGGCGCCCGGGACGCGTTGCGCGGGCCCGGCACTCGACGCAGCCTCCGCGTTCGGCGCGCCCGATGGCGCTGGAATTCCCACAACCGGCGCA